>JAGADS010000018.1 GCA_017613485.1 Treponema sp. | reverse complement strand
ATCCGTGTTTCGAAACAGTGCCTGCGGGGAAAAATCAGACTCTGTTTTCTTAGAGATACGGGATGATTTCTCCGGGACGGTCCAGGGTGTATCCTCCCATAGACAGAAGCCTGTCACGAAATGCGCCGCTTTTCAGGACAGCCAGCATCTTCTGCACAAGAGGAATGTCATTATAAAAATGCTCTCCTTCTTTTGCGGTCATCCTAAACTCAATTTTATCATCCATGATTTTTCCGAGTTTATAATCGGGTTCCGTAAGAAATGCAATTTGTGCTTTTGGAAGCTCTGCTTTTTCATCATCAACAAGCTGAAGAAGTGAAATTACAAGACTTACTGTTTCTGATTCGGCCTGACCTCCTTCATCAATGTAGACAGGAACATCATACTCGCGTAAAGCTGCTGCAACATCTTCCAAATCACTATTCTTCCTTGCTAAGACGGCAATATCAGATGGTTTCTCTTTTTTGTTAATCATATCCACAATATTAGCTGCCAATGATTTTGCCCTGTCTTCTTTTTTCCCTTCGTTAAACCACCAGAATCCTACTTTGCCTTCTCCTTGTCTTTGAGATTTAAGGGAAAGCTCTTTCTGTTCTTCTGAAGTTATTTTGTTAAATGCCTTAGAGTAAACCTTGTTCGTAAAGTTAACAATTGCAGGAAGAGATCTCCAGCTCTTATCCAAAATATCTGTAGTACAACCATCGAGATTATTATTTTTATTATATGCTATGATGTCCATAACAGCAGTTGTCAGTTCTGTATCAGAGCCACGAAAACCATAAATGGCCTGTTTCTTATCACCTACCCAAATACTGTTTTCAACTATTTCAGATAGACTGTCAAATATCTTAACCTGTTTTGGTGAACAGTCTTGAAATTCATCTACAAAAATATATTTATATGTAGCTTTGATTTCATTTGCAACTTCAGAATTTCCAAGTAATTCATGGAAATATTTCTCCATATCAGAAAAGTCTATGAGATGATTTTTCCTCTTATATTCTTCATATTGTTTTTCCCATTCCTCTGCCAGATAAAAAAGCGTGTCGATATAGTGGTTTAACCAATTGCGTACTTCCTCTGAGGAATAAAGATTTGCAAGTTCATCTGATATAGAAACCTGCTGTTCTTTGAGATCCTTGAAAGGATGATCCTTAAAAAATTTCTTTATATATTTAGCTAACTTAAATGATGAAGGGTCGCTTTTCTGTATATCTCTGCGAAGATTATTTATTGCAATCTGTATCTCGTCCTGTTTGTCTGAATTAGATACCTTATTAATGATTTCAGCTTTATCAAGATATTCATTAATTGCATCTTTATTTATTTTGATATGATATCCACCATGTACAAGACTTGATGTAAGTTTTTTCGAGAATGCTATACTGGATTCGAATTCCTTTATATCATAATTTGTTGCATATTCCAGAATCTGTGACAAATCTTTTTTCCAAAAATCATAATTTATTTTTGAGGAACGCTCCTGCCGGATATTAAATTCTTCTGCAAAATCATTCAGAAAAGAAAGTTCCTTATGAGAAAGAAGGCTTGTCATTGATTGAGTTTTAAAGAACTCCAAATCCTCCTCCGCAATAGGACTTATCTTTGGACTCAAGCCCAGAACATACCAGTACTTCATGATAAGGTTTTCGGCAACACTGTGAATTGTTCCTATTAATGCCTGGTCCAGACGGTCTGCTTCTGTAACAAGGCCGTTTTCATAAAGCATGGCCTTGGCTTTTTCCTTGAACTCTGAGGCAGCTGCTTTGGTAAAGGTTGTAAGTATCACATTTTCAGGTTCAACCTTGCCTTCCTGAATTGCCTCGGTAAGGGCTTTTGTAAGAGAATATGTTTTTCCACTACCGGCGCTTGCACTGATATATTTTACGTTCTTCATTTTATGATCCTCCTACTTTCTTCCCTTAATCAAGCCTATGTCATCGTATGGACCGCTCTTCATGTCATCGTAATAATCCATTGGCATAAGTCCAAGCTCTTCCCGCTTCTTTTCATAAGTTATTGCATCTTGTGTCCAGCCTGTGGTTTCTTCCAATTTTCCTGATAGCACTTCTTTCATGCGATAGTCATAAGATTTCTGAATTTCCTTTAGCAGGTCTTTTGTCTTTCTGTCCGGATTTATTCTAACCTGCTGAAAATTGATGGCACCCTTCAACTCCTGGCATGAAACAAAACGAGCGGCCGGCATCAAGAAATATGCAACAGCTTTTACTTCCTTTTTCATCTCTTTTGAAACAAGTTCCTTGTACAAGGCAAGCTGAACCGATTTATTATCCTCCAGCATTGAAGCATGGCGCTTTGAAGAAGAAGTCCACTTAAAATCAAAGATATAAGGATTGCCCTCTGAATCTTCCAGCAGCATATCAACATTGCCTGTAATATCCAGATTACCAATTATGCCGTGACTAAGAACTACATCCTTATCAGTGTCTTTGGAATAACCTATGCGCTTTTCACACGCAAGCACATGAAGATCATTTCCTTCGATTCCCTTCAAAAGTTCCTCAAGGTTTGTCTTTACCTGTTTTTTGAATTTCTGGAGTTCAAGTCTGTTTTCCTTAACAAGGAGAATTGCACCTTCCGACTGAACGGTCTCTGCGAATACTTCATCAAAATGCAGATCTATCTGCTTTCTTATATAGGCAGGAGTCCCACTGTCTTTTACTTCATCTTTCGGACTGAAAAGTATTTCTATTATTTTATGTGCCACTGAACCTGTTATTGTTGAAAAATCTTTGATTGCATTTACATCATTTGTAGTAAACTTGGCATAGCTTGAAATTACATAATCAAGCGGATGTGGAATAAGGTTTTCAAGACTGGAATAACTCTGATGGTCCGGCCAGTTCTTCTTGATGAATTCAGTGTTTTTAATCTCAACAAATTCCTGGTCACTTTCCATGCGGTTGTCGATTTTCTCTTGAAGTCTGTAGTGTGAATCGTCGAGCTTCTTCTGGTGTACAAATGGAGAAAGTGTATCTGCAAAATATTTTTCCAGTTGAATGTAAAGCGGGCTTTTTGGGGCTGGTGATGAACCTATTTTATCAATTGTGACAAGCACTAGCTTTTTCTTTGTTTTCGCAAATGGAGTAAGGATAAGCTTTCTGATATATTCCTGCTCTTTTGCGGTTTCCCAGAGCGGAAGTTCCTCACGGAGTTTTTCTATTTCAACAGGCGACAGGAATGAATATGTAAGCTTTCCGGCATTTCCATTCTGATAAAAATCACACCATATTGTTTTGTCGGCAGCATCGCAGAAATCAGCATAGGAATTGATGATATTCTTGCAACCAGACTGTGCTGAATATTGCATGAGTGTTACATCTGTCGAAATTACAGATGTCATCAGCTCAATATCAGAATATGGAATTGCAGTTTCGCCATATTCTTCCAAAAGCAGAAGAAGAGTGTTCGCCTGATTTATTACATAACCAAGTTGATCAATTTGAGCATCACAATCCTTGTTCATCGCTATTTTCTGACTGCACCAGGAGCGTAGGTTTTTAACAAACTCTTTTATTGCATCAACTTCAATATCTGATTCTTCAAAATACGGTGTATTGATATCTGGTAAAAATTTTTCGATTCTCTCTTTTGAGTCAGGATATTTTTCAATCTGTTCATTGATTAAAGTCCTGCATGCATCATTGTAATATCCGCCTGTGCCGCAGATGGTTTCCGCAAGCTTCTTCCTGAAAAAATCAGACAATGGATTAAGTGTTGTATTCAGCCACTCGACAATGTTATAAACATTCAGCGGACGTTCAAAAATCGTAAGTCCTATTGTAAGAAGTTCTGCAATCTGTGGAATACCCGATATCTCAGAGCCACTGAGCTTCTTGCCTTCAAGCTTCTGCCAGTTATCAAACTCCTTGTTGTCGGCATTAATCCATACATCAAACTCATCAGCATCATGCATGGTAAGATATTTTACTGCCTCATCTTTTTCTTCAAAGTTCCAGATTTCAAACGAATCATCTTTTGGATCCAGGACAACTCCTTTTTTCCCCTCCAGCACAGAATGTATTTTTGAAATATTATTACAGGCATCCTCATCTTCTATTGTACTGAATAATACTCCACGTTCAATCAAGGCTTTTAATAGGCGAACTTCTGACGGTGCAAAATCCTCATAGTAAGACGAGGTTATAATCTCAAGCTCAGGAAGCGGACAACCTTCTTCAATCCAGATAATGATATCAAGCAATTCTTCTCCTGCTGATTTATCATGGAAGAACTCTTCAACACCGCAAAGCACTTTCATGCGTTCTGTAGGAGCCGAAACAGACCCAGTCCACCCGCTTGCCGTAAGGGTATCACGCCATTCAAGGCATTTCTTCGCTGTATTCAATTTGTCAACATTAAAAGAAGCCGCCATGACATTATAAGGATTTTTTTTCATATACTTTTTCATGGCCGCATAATAATCCACAAATCGAGTTCCATAATCCTTGACTTCTGAGCAGATTCCCGCATGTAATTTAATGATTCCGCAAAGCCCTGCAGTATTTACGATTTTTGAATCAAGTAAAACCGTTGTCTTCTTAAAGTCCACATAAGCATTTCCAGAAAAAGAAGGATTATAAAAAAGTTTCATATATCATACTCCTTAAATAATCATAAAACAGTTTCTATAAGTTTTGCAACTACCTTACCGACGGAATCCATGTTGCCCGGTTAAAGCGCATGGGTTTAATCCATTTAATTGCATCATCATACTCAGATTTCCCGGTCAGAATCCAGAGTATCTGCTTGTTTTTTTTGATTGTGGGTAGAGGTGCATACCCATCGGTAAAGATAATCAGGCCCTGATACTCATAGTGACTTTCGTAATAATCGATTACACATTGGAAATTTGTTCCGCCACGACCTATTACTTTTATTTCCCTAGAGGCTTTCTTGAGATTTTTTTTCTGCGTTATTTCCGTATCAAATGTAATTACACAAATAGACTCAACATTGTAGCTGAAAAAGCGGTTTATGATGGAAAAGGAATTCTCCAAGTCTTTACTGTCTATTGAGCCGCTTGCATCCACTGCCACAAGAAGATGAGTCTTAGGCTCAAACTTGCTTCCCATGTAGGCAAAGTCATAGCGCCTGTTTGGTTTCATCCTTGTAAGTTTCCGTCGCTGGCCTATTATGGTTGCACGGAACTGTGAAAGAATTCTTCTGTAGTCCATAGGAATTTTAAGGGAGGCAATAATTGTTTCCTAGAATTTTCTACTGATGCTGCCCCATTGTTTTGTCTTAATTGCATTTTGAATTTTCTGGTTAATTGAATCACACATTTGTTCATCTTCATCCCAGAGTGCAGATGCATCCGCGGCCGCCTCGTATTCCCAGATTTCACCATATTCTGTCTCAGGAGAAATGTATTCACCAGATTCAATTTCGGGACATATTGCATAGAGTTTTTTGTAGTATTCCTCAAAGCTCAGTTGCCCGTTCAAATTGTAATAGTCGGCTCCCTTAAGGTCATTCTCGAAATCACAATGCTCTGCTAAGGTTACATCACTTGCCGTCGATAATGCAGAATGATTGGGATGCAGAGGAACCCTTTGATACGGATGCTTAAGCAGGATCCTTGTAATTTCAATTTTAAGAAGCTTTTCTATTTCCGCTGTCGAATGGTTTTCAAGGAGCTGTGGATTATACTCAATGCGATGCTTTCCTGTCCTGAACTTGCACTTCATGTCACAGTTTGGCTCAAGCTTGTGCGTGCAATAAACCTCAAACAAAAGCGGCTCATATAAAAACCAATTATCTATGACTTTGCTGATTTTTTCTTTTACAGACATAGAAACTCCATGCTATTTTATTTCCGAGACAAATGCCGTCATTTTTGAATACAGTTCCGGGCATTCCCCAACAATAAAAACCAGAGCCTTCGGGAAATTTGTTCCGCTGAACATATTTGCAAAGTGTGCCATAGCCTCACGCATATTTTTCTCTTCCAGATAACTGAAATATAACGGAACATTAAGAGCAATTGTCTTTTTCTCCGTGTCATTGTATATTCCGATTTCAAGAAAATTAAAGATTGCTTCATTTATTGCGGCCATTTGTGGAGTTGAATAAGTATTAAGTTTTCTCCTGCTCTTTTCAAAGTCATCAAGAAGAAGCTCTTCTGCCGTAAGAAGATGATTTTTGTCCAGGAATTCAAAGAAGCGGCTGGCTGTAAGCCCTCCAATGATTCCGCTAATCATGCTTTTGTGACTTTGTTTTAAATCAGTTTTACTGGAAATCAATTCAGATACACGAACCCATGCACGGCGGTCTGGAGTCTTTTCTAGATTATCAAGCTCTTCCATTGATACTTGATTATCCAGAGAGTTAGGATGCATGGTAATGAAATTTATTACACGATCATCTATTCCATTTTTGCTTGCCCATATAAGCCAGTCCTGAACTGTCGGCTCAAATTCGTAAATGTTAAATCGGCTGACCAAGGCTGGATCAAGATCTGTAAGCTGATATTCCTCGCCATTGTTTACTGCGGAAATAATCCTGCTTCCTTTTGGCAGTGAGCGTCCTGCAAGTTTTCTGTTCAGTGCCAGATCCATTATCGTCTGCAAAACTTCCGGGCGGGCACGATTCAATTCATCAAGAAACAACACTACCGGAGTATCATCTGTCGGAAACCAGTATGGCGGCATGAATTCCGTGTGGCCTGTTTCTTCGTTCTTATGCGGGATTCCTATCAAGTCACCGGGGTCACTCATCTGTCCTAGAAAAAGACATACAACCTTGTATCCCTTATCACTGTAGAATTTTTCAAGAATCTGTGATTTTCCGATTCCATGTTTTCCCATGAGCATGATGTTTTGATTTGCAGGTGTTTCCTCAAGTATTTCCAAAAGCAGTGACCCATTGATTCTTGTTGACATTTCTATATCCTCCATTATTTACTAGTTAAACGTTTGTCATTGCCGGACGGGATCCGGCAATCTTAAATGACAAGTTTGTTTTCTACCTCTTAGTCTTTAATAAATCTGTAAGAACGCGTGGATTTTCCAAAAAGTCCTTGTGATAGATTCGTGTTATCCTTTTATTTATCTCCAGATCTGTAAACAGATTTTTTTGAACAATATGCAGGCTGGTTTCCCGGCTTGATTCATAAATAGTTCTGATTGAATTTTGTGCAATCTCTATCGTCTTTATTGTAAGGTTTTCTGAAAGAGACATTATTTTATTCCACTCTTCCATAAGCCTGTTTATTCTTTTTTCCTCAGGACTGAAAAGCAAGTTGCATATTTCAGACAGAATGTTTCCCCCAAGAACATAATCTTCCAGCGGAAGGGTCATGACGTTTAATTTCATGGGCAACAGGTCTAGCTTAATTGTATCTGGGGTCACACATGTCGAAAATTCATAGAATATGAGATTCTCATCCAATTCAAATGATATATGATAATACTTTGCATGATAGAAATTATTCATAAATGATTCTCTTGATGAAAGATCATACTTCTCACACAATCTTGAAGTCACATCCATAAAATATTCCTCGACATCTTCTGCCTTGATATCTTTCCTGACTAAGCAGAAATCACTTTGAACTGTATGCTTCCTTTTTACTTCAGAAAACAATTCATCCCAGAATTTTTTTTCCTTTAATTCGAACAAGGTCTTCATTTCTGAGATCAAAACTTTTGTCTGTTCAAACTGATTCACCATACGCCTGCCTCTTATGCCGTGAAACCAATCGCCTTCTTTGTGCCGCTTTCACAAACGTCATCTTCCCACTGCTTTTTCTTTTCTCCCTGCATTTTCGTAAGCTCGTTAAGGATGTATTCTGTGTTTACGTCATCCTGATTCATAAAGCGGATGCGGCTTGAGAGGGCACCGAAATCTCCCGGGGTTACGCTTTCCATGTCCTCAAGTTCCTCTATCTCTCTGTTCGAAATATGATAGGCGGGGAAATATCGCTCCAGCAAGATTTTTATTCCGTCAAATTTCATGGGCTTGAATTCTACCAGAATGTGAAATCTTCTCTGCATGGCGGGATCCAGTATTTCCCGCAAGTTGGTCGTGCAAATTAAAATGCCGGTGAACTCTTCCATCTGTGTAAGGAATTCATTTACAACATTACGTTCCCATGATCTTTGTGCCTGATTCCTGTTGTATATAAAACTGTCGGCCTCATCAAACAAAAGAATGGAATCTGTTTTTTCGGCTTCCTCAAATGCATCACGGATGTTCTGCTCATTTTCTCCCACATACGGGCTCATGATGTCACTTGTGCGTTTCAGGACAATCGGTTTTCCAAGCTGCTTTGAAATGTATCTGGCAAACTCAGTTTTTCCAGTTCCGCTTAATCCGTAGAACAGCATTCTTATTCCGTTTTCAGTTCCCTTGTTGGTCTCCGCGAATTTGACCGCATTCTGTACCATCTCAATTATCTGCAATGGGTTCATGCTTGCATTTATTACATGAGGATCATATTCAGTTTTAACTGTATCACGCATTTTTTTCTTGCCGTTCAAAAGCAGGGAGTTTTCCTTCATAACTGTCTGAACCTTACGCAGAAGTACTTCATCATCCTTGCATTCCATTCCTTCAATTGTCTTTACGATGTTATCTACGCTTTGACCGGTAAGATGGTATTTGTTGAACATCTCAAGAATGTTTTCCTTTGTGCTGTCATTAAGTTCAAGGGGATCTATTTTTGTCTTTGCGATAGAATGAAGCTGCGTACTGGACATAGCCTCAAACTTAATGCTGAAAGTAAAACGCCGCATCGTGGATTCATCAATCTGTCCTGTGTGATTGATTATGTAAATCACTTTATCCATGTTGTTCTCAAGCATTTTGTTGACTGTGCCTTTTGATTTTGACGGAGATTTTCCAAAAAATGAATAATCAAGAGTTTTTAAGAGAGTATCTGCCTCGTCAACGATTAGGATTGAATCTTCTCGTTCCATCGAAAGAAGACATACAAGACGCCCAAGAATATTATCGTTTTCTTCAGCCTCGTTTTTAAAGATGTAAACGTTTTTTCCAATATCCCTGCATAATGCTTTTGCCAGCTCGGTTTTGCCGCTTCCAGGTTTTCCGTAAAATAGAATTGAGACAGGATTTTTCCCCTTTAGAAGATCAGTGCAGATTTCAAGCGAATCTTTTTTTACGTTGAATGAATCCAGAGTGTAAGAGTTGCTGCAGTCAAGGGGTCTAAGCACATCACTGAAATACGGCTCTAGGCTCTGTGCCTCGATACAGTCATTTAGAGCGGAATCATAATCTCCGGAATTATCAATAAAACCAAATGACTTTAATTTCTGGTCGCTTCTAAGCATGTATTTAAAGTCTTTTTGCGATATTCTAAGAAAATCAGGCATACAGTTCTTTACATCTTCCTCATAGTCACGCATGATAGCCTGCAGAGTATTGTTTACAGTAAACCTGCATTGTATCAAGAGATAAAGAGCCTCTTCTTCACTGAGTTTTAAATTGTCAATCAAGAAACGTGTCTTTGAGACATCGAAAACTGCATTGCTCATCTTTTTGGAAAGCTTAATCTCTTTTGTCAGGGAACATTCTTTGTCATTCCTTAAGACAACTGAATTGATGATTGAAGTAAAAAGGGTGTTTTCCGAAGTGCCAAGAACTCTGAATAAATCTATAAGCTTTTCATCTGAGTTTTCACAATGACACATTAGTCGTTCAATTTTTTTATCCTGCTCATAGCGGAAAGGAATGTTATAATCTTCAAATTTCATTAATTCATTTGTTGGCTGTGATAAAGGCTTAAGTATGTTCTGCTTCTCAAGTTTTCCTATCTCTCTTTGGAGAACTGTTTCTAGACGCTCAAGTTTATCAAGCTTTTTTACACAATTATAAAAAAGATATATTGCAGAATAATTTTCGGTAAGGATTTTCATATTTGATTTATCTTCAAAGATGTTGCAAAGATAAAAGCAAATTGAATAGGGTTCATCCTTTGTGTAATTGATTGATGAATTCATTGTTCCTCTAAATCTTCTTCTCATATTGTTCCTCCAAATAAAAATTTTCAAAGTTACCTCTAAAAACTGAAGTTTTTAGAGCTTCTATATAGTACGCTATTAGACTCTCATTTTGTGATAGAGTTGCAGAAATTTCTAAAAAAAATTTTTTCTTGTAATTCAGAGTCTACAGTTATATAATAGAATATGAACCTCTCAAATTTTGAGAAAAAGGGGCTGAAATGAGACGAGGTTACTCCTGTTGAGCCCAAGGAACTTGTGGAGGAATGGAAAGAGAAAATCAAGAAAATGTCACAAAAGCTTTGATATCCTTTGCCATTACCGCTTAACTCCTGATCCCTTTCCCAGCCAGGCCTGCTGCCTTGTCAAATGTTTTCTCAAGGTACTGGGCTTCTCCCTCACTCAGGGCAGAACGGGACAGGATATCACGCCAGAATTTCTCCATTTCGGGACGGCCGGTCACGGAGAAAAAGCCTATGCGCTTGAGGCTGTCTCCTATCTTTGTTACGGTTTTATCAAGACGTGAAAGTGAAATAGGTGTGTTCCCAGGGCTTCTTTTGTTTTCCTCGCGGAACATGTGGTAGCAAAGGATTTGAACTGCATGGCTCAGGTTAAGGCTTGCGAAATTCTCGCTGGAAGGTATTGTTATTCCGTCGGTACATTCATCCATCTCTGGGTCGGTGAGTCCGGTCCTCTCGTTGCCAAAAACCAGTGCGACTTTTCCACCGTTATCCGTTACATCGCTTGCTCTTGCGGCATATTCCTCCGGCAGAAGAAGCTTTCCTCTTTTTTTACCACGTCGTCGTGTTGTTCCTGCCACGGTCGTACAGTCAGCGGTTGCCTGTGTAATTGAATCAAAAAACTGTGCATTATCCCAGATGGGGAAAGAATGAATTGCAAGGATACGTACCCTCTCGTCATCATAATCCTCACGGCGGCCAACAATGCGGAGTGTAGAAATATCATTATTTGCCATGGCCCTGCAGACAGCTCCGATATTACGGCTTTCATCCGGGCGGCATAAAACTATTACAATTTGCGAAAGATTCATGGTTAAACTATACCTTTTTTTAAATATTTACGCTACAATACCTCCATGCAGGATAATGATTTTTATGGGAAACCTATCATGTCATTGCCGAAAGATTATCGGGTCAAGCCCGATAATGACACTGGGGTAACTGGTAATGACATTGGGGTACAGATTATAAAAGGGAAAAAAACTCTTGTAATTGGCGGCACCGGGGGGATTGGACTTGCGCTTGCCGTTCAGCTGAATGAACTGGGGGCATCTGTCACCGTAACTGGACGTAATCCACCAAGGGAAAAACCTGAGGAGCTGACATTCATTCAACTTGATTTTGAAAAGGGCGGAATTGAATGTCTTGAAGAAGAACCGATGCGGCATGTCCTTAACGAAACTGATATCCTCGCCGTGACTTACGGACCCTTTATCCAAAAGCCACTGCACCAGACTTCACCGGATGACTGGAAAAAACTTGCCCTGCATGATTATGCGCTTCCCGGTATTGCATTGAGCCTGGCACTTCCCGGAATGATGGAACGGAATTTTGGACGTATTATTTTTTTTGGCGGAACACGTACCGACGAGATACGGTCATATAAAACGAATGCACCCTACGCAGCCGCAAAAACTGCATTGGATGTAATCGTAAAATCAACAGCCGGGCATTATTCCCAGTACGGCATAACCTGCAACGCCATCTGTCCCGGTTTTACAAGAAATGCTCCGTCGCCTGAATATCTTATGCCTGAAAATGAAATCGCCGTTCAAGCTGTCAGACTTATTTCTTCTGAAAACTCAAACGGCAATATCCTGCGTGTGGATAAAAACTGGGAGCCGCAATGACACCCTATTTTCTGTTCTCTTCCACAAACTGAGCGATTCTGTCCAGCGCGATCCTTATCTTTTCTATTGAAGTCGCATAGCAGCACCTGATATGCCCCGCACCCGCATCGCCAAATGCAGTTCCAGGTACTACGGCAACATTGTGCTTCTTGAACAGCTCGGTGGCAAATTCATCTGCGCTTAATCCTGTTGAGCTTATGTCCGGGAACATGTAGAATGCACCGGTCGGCTCAGGAACAGGAAGTCCCATATCAAGGAATGACTTGTACATCAGGTTGCGTCTCTGCTGATACGAGATCCTCATTTTCTCAACCTCGCTCCAGCCGTTCTTGAGACCTTCGAGTGCAGCATACTGGCTCATGATCGGGGCGCAAATGGTGTTGTACTGATGCAGCTTTACAATCTGTGCCATCAATTCCTCGGGAGCCGCAATCCAGCCGATACGCCATCCTGTCATGGCAAAGCTCTTGCTGAAACCGTTCAATATGATGGTATAATCCTTCATGCCGGGGAAAGAACCTATTGAAGTGTGCTTGTTGTCATCATAGACCAGCTCACAGTAGATTTCGTCAGCAATGCACCATATCTGATTTTTCCTTGCAATCTCCGCTATTTTCTCCAGCTCGCTTTTCGGCACCATTGTTCCGGTCGGGTTAGAGGGAGAACAGAACATTATTGCCTTTGTCTTTGGTGTAATCAAGCTCTGAAACTGCTCTGCCGTGGGATAAAAACCGTTTACGCTGGTATCAAGACGGACGATTTTTGCCCCTGTAAGATGTGCAAGAGGAACATAGTTAACATAGCATGGCTCGCAGACTATAAGCTCGTCCCCGGGGTTCAGTATCGCACGCAAAACTGCATCAACACCCTCCGAGGCACCAACGGTAATCAGTATTTCCTTGGCCGGATTATAGTACATGCCCTGACCTTCCATGTATTTTGCTATTTCCTCACGCAGTTCTAAAAGGCCCCAGTTACTGGTATAGCTCGTGTGGCCCTGCTCAAGATGATAGAATGCCTCCTCACGCATAAGCCATGGGGTAGGGAAGTCAGGCTCACCTACAGAAAGGGAAATAACATCGTCATGCCCGATGAGCATCTCAAAAAACTTACGGATTCCACTTGGAGGGGTCTCCAGCATGGAACGGCTGAATCTATCTTCACGGGTATTCATTAGGCAATTACTCCTTGGCGACGGTCAGTTGATTTTTCTACATATATGATGTCGTTTTCCTTGTATGTCTTTAAAAGGAAATGTGTCTTGGTTGAACGGACACCTGCAAGAGTAGAAAGCTTACGAGCAACAAAAAGAGCCACATCCTGCAATGTGTCGCCTTCAATTACAACTTTAAGGTCATAGCCGCCGCTCATAAGGTAAAGTGACTTAACCTGTGGGAAACGGTAGATGCGGTCTGCAATTCCGTCAAAACCATGCTCCCTCTCCGGTGCAACCTGAATCTCTATCTCTGCGCGGACTTTTGCCTTTGTGTTTATGTCTTTTTCCGGATTGATGATTGCAGCGTATTTCATGATTACGCCGTCATTTTCTAGCTGCTGAATAATCGCATTGACCTCATCAACAGATTTTTTTGTCATGGCAGAAATATCTTCCACAGAAAGACGGGCATTATCCCGCAGTAAATTCAAGATTTCCTCTGAGCTGTCCATAAAATACCTCAATATAAAATACTTAGACTATGATTCCCTTTGTTGAAGGAATGGCACCTTTTCGCCTGGGATCGATCTCCACCGCAGAACTGATTGCACGTGAGGCCGCCTTGAACAAACCTTCCATCTTGTGGTGGTCTGACCTGCCGCGTATTGTGTCCAGATGCAGATTGCATTTTGCTCCACGGACAAATCCCTCCCAGAAGTCCTCAAAACAATCCGTCTGGAAGCTTGCCTGTTTTCCGTCCTGACCCATGGAAACAAGAGGAACGCCCGTGAGCTTTGCCTCACACACCAGGAAAGAACGGCCTCCAAAATCCACGCTTGCCTGCAAAAGACTTTCGTCCATCGGGTAGATGAAAAATCCGCTACGCCTGATTCCTGCACAGTCACCAAGAGCCTTTGCAAAACACATTCCCAGTGCAATTCCGGTGTCCTCTATCAAGTGATGCTGATCAACCTCAAGATCGCCCGCCAGCTGACCCTTTAAGTCAAACATGCCGTGCTTGCAGAAAGCCTGAAGCATGTGGTCAAAAAAACCGATCGGGTTCTTGACCTCACAAATTCCGCTGCCATCAAGATTCAACGTAAGGTTAATCTGGGTTTCCTTTGTGTTGCGTTCAACTGTTGCTATCCTGTCCATGACTCATACCTCTTTTTTTCAGATCATCACTTTACGGAGCTCATATTCAACTATGTCAGTGGCACCCAAAGACTGAAGCTTAGGAAGCAGATTCGGAACATCGCTTTTCTTTACAGCAATCTTTATGGCATAACCGTTTCCACCAAAGAGAGGGCTTACGGTCGGACTGCGCATAGAAGGCAATCCTTTTACAAGTGACTCGAATTTATCTTCGGCAACATTCATTTCAAGCATCACACGGTTTCTTGCATCGAGAACGGTCTGGAACAGCATCTTAAGCTCCATGATCTTCTGTTTCTTTGCAGGATTTGCCATAGCCTCTTTGCTTGCGTACATTCTGGTGGAGGACTCCATAAGGGTATCCACAATCTTAAGGTGATTTGCACGCAGGGATGAGCCTGTACTTGTATTGTCAATAAGGATCTGGGCAATGCTGTCCTTGTTGTCCTGAACAAAACCTTCGCTTGTACCCCAGGTGCGGAAAAGAGTTCCCTGGATTTTCTTCTCCTGAACCCACTTGCCGCTCAAAGTCTGATACTCGGTAGCAATCGTCACGGGCTTT
>JAGADS010000198.1 GCA_017613485.1 Treponema sp. | reverse complement strand
CCTTCTAAAACCGACTACTATCCTGAATATGAAAAGGCACTTACAAAGGCTCTTGCATTAAAACCGGAATCATGCATCGCAAATTATCTTATGGGAATTCTGCAGAATGCAAGGGGAGATTACAATAAGGCTCTTGTGTATCTGAACAAGGCTCTGCCGTCTGCACCTAAAAACCGTGAGATTCTTTTTGCACTTGCACAGGCATATCAGGGGACTGGTGATTCTCAAAAGGCTCTGACTATGGGCGAGGAACTCTTGGAGGCAGAGGCACAGAATATAAGCTATCTGGAGCTTTGCACGGAGGCTTCGTTGGCACTGGGACTCTATGACAAGGCAGAAGGATTTGTTCTTAGGGTTCTTCAGGTTGAGCCTAACAATTCCAATTTTACTCTTGCACGTGCTTCAATACTAATGGCAAAAGGTGATTACATAAAGGCATCTTCTCTCCTGGACTCATATTCAAGGACATCTCCGAATGACCGCTATTATCTTCTGCTCAGGGCACAGCTTCAGAAAAACTGGAACAAAAACCTGTCACTTGCTGCCACAACAATGAACAAGGCATTGTCACTTTATCCTGATGATAAGGAGACCCTTCTTCTTTCTGCACAGATTGCATCCGAATACAATTCTCCCATTGCAGGAAAAAACGCGCTGACTCTTGCATCAAGTGTTCTTGAGATTGACGAAAACAATATCGAGGCAAAGGAAGTTTACGTAAAGGAGCTGAACAAGGCACGCCGTTACACTGAGGCATACACGATGAGCTCTGAACTGATAAAGTCTGAGAATGTCCCTCTGTCTGTCTTGTACAATCACGTGGATATATGTCTTTCTCTTGGAAAAAACAATGAGGCATGGAATATAGCGGAGGAACTTTATAAGAACGATGACAAGCTAGAGGAGAACATTCAGCTTTATGTAAAAGTCCTTGTGGGTACGGGACGGACAAGTCAGGCACTTTCCTTAATCAATTCACTTCTTCCGGCTTCAAGTTCACAGATGAAAAGTTTCCTGTATTATCAAAAGAGCCTTACAGAAGGAACAGGAGAGGCTGCCCTTGAGGATTTACGCTCAAGCCTTACTGCAAACCCGAGAAATCAGGATTCACTTTACCGCTTATACCGAATTTACTATGGCCGTAAGGACTATAGGCGTGCCCAGTATTACTTAAAGCAGGTTATGGCACTTAATCCCAATGACTCCACATATCAGGCACAGAATGCAGAATTGGAAAACCTTTTGCGTTGATTAAAGGCTTTCAACAAGGAGACATGTGCCTTCGATAATTGCATCATGCTCAACAGGTGCAATTCTTTCATAAAGTGTGTCCGGGGTATCTCCTTCAAGAACAGGCACTTTTTTCTGCACAAGAATCTTTCCCGTGTCGCATCCTGAGTCAGCAAGGTGAATCGTACATCCGCTTTCTTTTTCTCCTGCAGCGATGACAGCCTCGTGAACGGCATGACCCCACATTCCCACGCCACCGAATTTTGGAAGCAGGGCAGGGTGAAGGTTTATGATGCGTCCTGAATACTCATCAATGATTTTCCCGCCAAGAACAGTAAGGAATCCCGCCTCAACAATCGCACAGATTTTATATTCACGGCAAAGCTCAAGTATTGCATCGGAAACTGCAATCCGTTTGGTGTCACGGTCAGCAGTCTTTGCAACATCCGTCCCAAGAACAGAGAACGGACTTCGGATAAAAGCAGGAATGTCTGCCAGTTTTGCCCTCTCCAATGCGTATGCGTTTTTTGTGTTTGATATGACAAGTGCAATATGATAGGGACAGTCATCATTTTCCTTTTCCCAGTCGATTAAAGCCTGAAGATTTGTTCCTCCGCCACTGACTAAAACTGCAATATCCTTTTTCATGTCATGCTCCGAAATGAATTAATTTTGGTTAGAAATAGAAAGCGGTACAATGCCCGATGGTGTAAACTCACCGTGTAAAGCACCCCATAAAGCGGCAAAAGAATATGATGAATACGAATAGCCGAACAGAATCGTGTCTGCCCATTCAAATCCGTCCAGAACATAAACCGGTGAAAGTATGGAGAAAATAATTACCCTCTTGTTCAAGTATTGCAACCTGCGTGCTATGTTTGCAGTGTGCCAGTCGTAAACTGTAACGATGATGGTATCATATCTTCTGGCAACGCTTTCTATACCCTCTGCATTCCAGTCTGAGTAATTGCTCTGATCGTCTGCAAGCTCGTAGCTGTAATGGAATGTGTCTGCATTGGGGAAACGTTTTCTGCCTTCCTCATAAAGCGAAAGAAACGGGCCTGCAATAAGAACCCTGCCTTCATCTGATGCCTTAAGCGGATAAGCGCTTCCTTTTTTATAAAGAGTAATTGAGCGGCATGCCTGATCCATGAAGAATTTCTGTCCTTCCTTGTCAGGTATGCTTTCGTAGATGGTTGCTGCATCAGGATAGAGCGGTGCTGCGTTTCCACCCTTGAAATAATTCAGTTTTGCAAGAATCACGCGGTATGCGGCATCCTTAATTCTTTCCCTGAATTCAGGTACAGTCTTCATGCGGTTAAGGTTGTCAGTCCACATTGCACTGTTGAGTCCTGCTGTTGAGGAGCTGATTAT
>JAGADS010000197.1 GCA_017613485.1 Treponema sp. | reverse complement strand
CCCCATATTTCTGGCATCCATGTGTCCAATATAGTCTATCAGCTCAGCAAACTCAGCAAAATAAGAGTTCCTTTCTTCATCATCATTCCATTCGGAGGGAGAAACACCATCAGACAAAAGTTCGGCATTCCTTACGACAATCTGGCCAAAATGAATCTTGCACATCAAGTTCAGGCGGAAAAGAGAATCAGAATACAAATCTCCGCCAACAAGATGAGGTCCAGTAACTGCCCCATTCTCGGTATATGATGAAAGATTCGTCATGTCCCTGTGCCATGAATTAAGGAATTTGTCAAACCATTCTCCACCACCCTCTCCGGTTAAAAGAGAAACAGTGTGATTTCCCGACTGTTTATAAAGATCTTCCACAAAAAGATCCCTTCCTGATATTTCTTTTAAGGCAGAGCTTGGCTGAACTCCGTTTTTCTCTATTATGGAATTAAACCTTTCTGCAAGATCCTCACAAGTCTTCTTTGCTTCCTCAAGATTCAAGTCACGGCGTTTCTGTTCAATCTCCAGCATCTTAGGATATAACTTATGAGTAGAATTGATGTCCTGAACCTTGGCTTTTGTGCCCGGATTCAGGTCTTCGATGTTCCATAGGGTCCAGCCGGATTCTTCCTCCACAACCTTGAAGTCAGAGTCCTTTGTTCTGGAATAAAGCTTTCCGTCCATGAGCATCAGCTGTTCACCAGGCAGCCCCGTAACCCTCTTTACAAGGGGATCAGCCTTTTGCCTTCCGGATTCGTCAAATGTGTTTGGATTGACCAGGGTAAGGGTGAGCATATAGACAAACTGCGACATAAAGGTTTTTACTTCATTTTTCCTGTCATTTGAATAATGAGGATTCCTGAAGACGACGACATCTCCCCTCTTGTAATCCTGAAGATATGGGAGGCCTACATCGCTAAGGGGAAATTTGGGACCGGAGAAAGTCTTTACCACAGCCACGCGGTCTCCAATCAAGAATGTAGGTACCATTGATTCGGAAGGAATCTCATACAGCTGGAAGATGAAGGTATTGAGCAGGACGATTGTAAATGCGGCTTGAATCAGGGCATCCACCCACTCAAGGATTTCTATGCCAACACGCTTGAGGCCCTTTGCCTTTTGAACCGGATGCTTTTTGTGGATTTCCTCCCATTCCGGCTTGTAGGAATACACCCGCTTGTCGTTCAAATGATATAGGATGATGAATGAAAGGATTGTAATCAAAGTCCAGACTATGGCTGAAGCAACATCCAGGGCAAACGGCTGACCGTAATTTCCTGCCCTCTGGAGCACAAAGGCTGTGATGTAGACAAACGGCTCATACTGATAGAAGCGGCGTATGGCATCCATGTGCAGGACCCCATCCTTCTTTAAAAGCACCACAAATGTCACATAGGCAAGCATTATCGTAAAAATCAGGGAAAGGGGAAAAGCTATCAAGGAAACGTCCGCCCTGAAAGAAACGCTCAAAAGAGTAAACACGCAGGCCAGGGAAATATTTATATAAAACAAAAACTTAAGTTTTTTCACGGAAAGACTCCAGAAATTCAAATATAACCTGCCGTAAGACAGTACCGTCATAAGACGATTAAAAAATAATAGCAGATTTTTTCAAGTGCTACAAGTAGAGCAGCCATTTTTGACCTCCCGGGGCACCCTGGCCGCCAGTCCAAAGTTCATGCGAAAACTCCGAAAAATTTCAAGATTTTGGGAACAAGGTATTAACATATGTCGTTTTTTCAAGTATAATAGATGCTGAATATCGTTGATGTTCACGGGCTGGTTTTGGTCCGGTTCATAATAATTTACAGTGGCTGTCAAACAGGAGATTTACAATGGCTAACAAAATCACAATTATCGGTGCGGGACAGGTTGGTTCAACCGTAGCATATGCACTAATCGTTAAGGGAGTTGCATCTGAGATTGTCCTTATCGACATTAACACAGAACGTGCTATGGGCGAGGCAATGGACATGAGGCAGGGTACACCTTACACCAAGGCCATCAACATTCACGACGGAAACTATGAGGATGCAAAAGACTCTAATGTCGTCATTCTTACTTCAGGAGTCGCTCGCAAACCGGGACAGTCACGCTTAGACTTGGCTCAGATCAACGTTGACATTACAAAGAGCGTTATCGCTCAGATTACAAAGGTTGCTCCAAACGCAAACTACATCATCGTTGCAAACCCAGTCGATATCCTTACATATCAGTTCGTAAAATACTCAGGAATTCCTGCAAACCACATCTTTGGTACAGGAACAATGCTTGATACAGCACGTCTCCGCACAAAGCTGGCAGACACATACAATGTTGCCCCGGTTAACGTACACGCATACGTATTCGGTGAGCACGGTGACTCATCTTTTGTTCCGTGGTCATTGGCTAACATCGGTACAATTCCAGTTGACAAGTATGCTGAATGTGCAGAGGGAAGAAACCTCCCGAAGCTTAACCACGACGAGATCGAGGAATATGTCCGCACATCAGGTGGAATCATCATCAAGGCAAAGGGATGCACAAACTACGGTATCGGTGCAACTGTTACACAGCTCTGCAACTGCCTTACAGCCGGAAAGGATTCACTTCTGACTGTATCAACAATGCTCAACGGAGAATACGGAATCTCTGACGTTTGTCTCAGTATCCTTACAGAAGTCGGTGGTGACGGAATAAAGAACCGCATGGTAGCTCCACTTACTGATGCAGAAATCGTATCCCTCAAGCACAGTGCTGATACCCTCAAGGACATCATCAGCCAGCTTCACTTTTAATTGAAAGGCTCCAGGAGATAATGATGGAATACCGTATTGAACATGACTCAATGGGCGAGGTAAAGGTTCCCGCAGACAAGCTTTGGGGTGCCCAGACAGAACGCAGCCACGAGAACTTTCTG
>JAGADS010000196.1 GCA_017613485.1 Treponema sp. | reverse complement strand
CATGAACAAGATTGTCCCGAGAGTCGTAATCATACCATGCTTCGTATCCTCTACTATTCTTTTCATGAACAAAATTGTCCCGAGAGTCGTAATCATACCATGCTTCGTATCCTCTACTATTCTTTTCATGAACAAGATTGCCCCGAGAGTCGTAATCACGCCAATATTCAGGCCCTCTGAAGTCAAGATATCTATGGACAAGATTTCCATAGTCATCATACTGTCTAAAAGATATGATTTTTCCTTTTTCATCTATTTCAGTTATGTTTTTTATATTACCATTTTCATCATACTTATAACTTGTCTTATAACTATCTTCCTGTTTACCATCATCTCGGTATCGGACTTGTAGAATAATCTTATTATTATCATCATAGTAGCAGTTAAAGTTATTGTAGCCCGTAATATAGTGAAGCCCGAAGTCGTCCGTGTCAACGCCAGAAACAGAGAGAAACTCCTTGTTGTCGGTAGAAACGGCTTTTTTAATAAATTCTATGACAGTGCCTCTCTCGTCGTACCATTCTGCACGGTAAAGTCCTTCTTCATCGTACCATTTCTGTATGTATTTGTGTTTAACTTGTGTAAGCCATCCTTGTTTATCATACCATTCCTCATGACCGTCATTGAATTTTCTGTATGCAGGCTGTCCGTTAGGATGATATTGGTATTTTTCGCATGCAGTAGTAAGGATAGAAAACATTACGGCAAAAAGAAAGAGAGGTAGCTTTTTCATGGGTAACTCCGAAGGAGAAATAGTGTTGCAAAACGAGCGAAGCAATGTTTTGCAACACAGGGATTTGTCAATCCCTGTGGCAAGTGTACACTTGCCAATTTTTCGCTGGCGCGAAAAGCTATCAGATTCATTGAAAAATATCCTGTGGCATGGTATACTGTAAGTCAAGGCAGGAGAAGCAAATGGGAATCTATCTTAACCCTGACAACGAGAATTTCGCACGCACATTAAGACGTCCGATTTATGTGGATAAAACACAGATGATAGCCGTCATAAACGAGTTTATGGAGCAGGACAATACGTACCTCTGCATCTCACGTCCACGCCGCTTCGGTAAGACAATTGCGGGCAACATGCTTTCCGCATATTTTTCCAAGGGGGCAGATTCCCGCTCTCTTTTTGCCCCATTTAAAATAGCAAAGGACCCGAGCTTTGAGTCAAACCTGAACAAGCTGAATGTAATAAAGATTGATGTTAACAGTGAATACCGGAACATAATGGACAAAGATCAGCTTTTAAAAAATCTTACGCGTTTTGTTCTTTCTGAAATGCGTTCGCAGTTTCCTGATGTAAAGCTCGCAGATGATATGACCATAGCACAGGCAATCCTTGAGGTATATGCCGCAAAGAAGGAGCGTTTTGTAATCATCCTTGATGAGTATGATGTGCTTGTTCGCGAGAATGTAAGCCAGATGCTCTTTACACAGTATCTTGATTTTCTTAACGGTCTTTTTAAGAGTGACACTCTTAAGCCTGCAATCGCACTTGCCTATCTTACAGGAATCCTTCCAGTCGTGCGTGACCGGATTCAATCCAAGCTGAATAATTTCCGCGAGTATACAATTCTGGATGCAGGTAAGCTTGCAGAATACATAGGATTTACAGCCTGGGAAGTTGAGGAGCTTTGCAGGAAACATAATGTTGATTTTGAGGAGTGCAAGAGGTGGTATGACGGCTACAAACAGCATGGCTTTGAGATTTACAATCCTGAATCAGTAGTTTTGTGCATAGATAACGAGTCATTCGAAAATTACTGGAGCAAGACCTCGACTTATGCCGTAATCGCAGACAGAATCCAGCAGAACTTTGAGGGCACAAGAGATGACGTAATAAAAATGCTTGCCGGAGAAAATGTAGACGTAAACGTAACGCGATACATGAACACTATGACGGATTTCTCAAGCAAAAACGATGCCTTTACATACCTTATTCACCTTGGGTATCTTGCATATAACCGCGAGGAAAAGACATGCCGTATTCCAAACAAAGAGATACAGCAGGAATGGTTCAATGCAATCGAGGCAAACGATGACTACAAGGTCACAAACAAAATCATCCAAGGCTCCAAGGAACTTCTTAAAGAGACCCTCCGCTGCAATGAGGAAGCCGTAGCACAGGCGCTTGATCAGAGCCACATACATGTTACGAGCAACCGAAGCTACAATAACGAGGATGCCCTGCAGTCTGCAATCTACCTTTCTTATATTTATGCCCTGAATAAATACACAATAGTAAAGGAGATGACCGCTGGAAAAGGATATGCGGACGTAGTCTTTATACCGTTTGTGCCGGATATTCCTGCAATGATAATAGAACTTAAGCGAAACGGAACTACCGAGTCTGCCCTTGCCCAAATCAAGGAGAAAAAGTATTTCTCATCTTTAGATAATTACAATGGCGAGATCCTTCTGATAGGCGTTAACTACGATGAGGACGAGAAAACCCATGAGTGCAGGATTGAAAGGTGGGAGAAAGAATAAATTTCGAGATGCCCATGAGCTTTTTTAATTTACAAATACAATAAACTGGGGTAAAATAAAGGTATGAAGAAGATTACTATTACATTTCCGGACGGTTCTTCCGTTCAAGTTGAGAATGAAATCCGGCCGATTACCCTGCTGGATCGTTTTGCAAAATCAGACAAGAAAATTCTGGCCGTAAAGGTCAATAACGAAATCTGTTCCCTGGACGGAATTATTGACATAAATGCCCAGATTGAACCAGTTTATGAGGACAGCAAGGACGGTGCCGCAATTTACCGCCGGTCACTGTGCTTTTTACTGGCTGCAGCCGCACATTCAGTGTATCCTGATGCTCATCTTCTTGTGGGACATTCCCTGGGATACGGATATTATTACACGCTGGAGACAGGTGCTCCCCTGGAAGCCTCGCAGATAAAGGCCCTTAAGGATAAGATGCTTTCGCTTGCAGAAGAGAACAATGTGATTGAGTGCGATGTAATTTCGTATCAGGATGCATGTGCTCTGTTTGAGCGCCTGGGTCTTGTTGAGACAAGGAAACAGCTTAATTACAGGACTCCCGCAAGGATTAAGGTCAATACAATGGGTGATTTCTCTGACCTTTATTTTGGTCCTCTTGTAAGCTCAACCAAGGATTTGCAGGTATTTGACCTGTTGCCATACAGGGAAGGTTTTCTCCTGCGTTTCCCGAAGCATGATGATCCGAATCATCTTCCTGAATTCGAGGATCAGCCCAAGCTCTTTGAAATCTACAGCCGCTACAAGAAATGGGGTAAAAGACTGGGAGTTACGTCTGCCGCAAGCCTTAACCAGCTTATTCACGACAGGAAGGTTGACGACTTCATCAACATCACGGAGACGCTTCAGGTTAAGTGCATTGCCGATATCGCGGATAAGATTCAACAAAAGGAATCAACCCGCGTTGTCCTTATTGCAGGCCCTTCCTCATCAGGAAAAACAACCACAAGCAAGAAGCTTTCAATGCAGCTGCAGGCAATCGGATATCAGCCAAAGCTCATAAGCCTTGACTCATACTACCGTGGACGTGAGAATACACCGCGTGATGAAAACGGTGACTATGACTATGAATGCCTAGAGGCGCTTGACGTTCCGCAGATCAACGAGGATCTTCTAGCCCTGTTTGACGGAAAGGAGATAAAGCTTCCCAGCTACGACTTCCACGAGGGAAAACGATATTACAAGGGCGACACGATGAAGCTCGGTCCCAATGACATTCTGGTCATGGAAGGAATTCACGGACTTAATGACAGGCTTACCCCTCAGATTCCGGCGGAATTGAAGTTCAAGATCTATCTTTCTGCCCTGACACAGCTTAACCTTGACGACCACAACAGGATTGCGACAAGCGACAACCGTCTGATCCGTCGTATTGTCCGTGATGCAAAATTCCGCGGTAAGAGTGCGGCCGGTACGATTGCAATGTGGGATTCCGTTCAAAAGGGAGAAAAGCTTCACATATTCCCGTTCCAGAACAATGCAGATGCAATGCTCAACACTGCCCTTG
>JAGADS010000195.1 GCA_017613485.1 Treponema sp. | reverse complement strand
TGAACCAGGAACCCCGCTCACGGAGAACACGACAATTGAACTCTACCTGGAATAAAAACATATCCCTGTTTCAGAAACGCTTTCCTGATTTATACAAAATGCTTTTGCCTCAGGTTAAAAAATTTGAGGACGGAGATTTGAATGTTCCCCTTGAATATGTAGAGGCGAAAAACGGAAGTGCAAGTGCAAGCTTCAATGGAATAATGCTTCACTCAAAATACAACCCTGAGCGTGAGGCAGAACAGCTTGTCTCATCATGCCCCAAAGACTGCCCTGCTGCCGTGTTTCTGGGCTTTGGCCTGGGATATGCCCCTGTTTCATTTGCGGAAAAATATCCGGATGCAGAGCTTATAATTGTCGAGGACGATCCTGTGTTTCTGTTTGCGGCATTCTCAACATTGGACTGGGAGCCTGTGCTTGAGCATAAGGAGATAATATTTGCGGTGAATGCAGATGTTCAGACTGCTTCTGCCCTTATCCGTCCGCATAATTCAAGCGAGCTGGTTGTCTATTCAAATGCGGCATGGACTATGCACGACAAGGATTATTTTGAGGAACTGCGTTCTGCCATTTCCCGAGACAGCCACAAGAACCAGGTGAACACAAATACGCTGGAGAAATTCTCACGGCTATGGCTAAGGAACAGCTGTAAAAACCTTCCGTATCTTGCAAGTCTTGGCGGTGTAAAGGATTATTTTGGAATTGCACCGAGTACGGTTCCTTTTGTGATTCTTGCGGCAGGTCCCAGTCTGGAGACAATTCTTCCACATCTTTATGAGCTTAAAAAACGTGCGGTCCTGATCTGTGTTGATACGGCTTTGCGTTCATGTCTTAATGCGGGGGTGGAGCCTGATTTCATCGTGCTTGTTGATCCCCAGTATGCATGTGCAAGGCATATTGAATTTCTATCTGCTCCAACTTCAATCCTTATTGCGGAGAGTGCCGTGTGGCCTTCTGTGTTCCGCTTTAAGTGCAGGGAGATTGTCCTGTGCTCGTCACTTTTTCCCATCGGACAGTATTTTGAGCGCAGGCTTGGTCAAAAGGGTGCTCTTGGTGCCGGTGGAAGTGTGGCGACTACTGCATGGGATTTTGCAAGAAAGTGCGGGGCAAAGAAAATATACCTTGCCGGAATGGATCTTGGATTTCCTGGAAAGCAGACACATATAAGAGGCTCTCAGTTTGAGGAAAGAAGCCATCGGCAGTCAATCAGGACAAACACGGCAGAGAGTGATGGAGTTGGCGCACTGTTCTCTGCATATCCAAAAAAAGGAAGTGACTACAACGGAAACGAGATGCTCACCGACGAGCGCATGTCGATTTTCTCCTGGTGGTTTGAGAACTCATGCAGGACGGCACTTCAGGACGGTCAGGAGACATACACCCTTACGCCACAGAGTCTTGCGATAAATGGAATTAAAAAAGCCTCCGTAAATGATATCCTTCAACTTCCACCGATGACACGTGAGAGGGAAGGTTTTTTCATACGTGCCCAGAAACAGAGAATGTTGAGTCAGGAAGAACAGAAAAATGCAGAGTCATATCAGACTGTCCTTCTTTCATTCAAGTCAAGAATGCAGAAACTAAAAGATCTTGCAAGAAAAGGACGCTCACTGTGCAAGAAGGGAATGCAGGACCGCCTTAAGATTCCAGAGGTCAACTCCGAGTTAAGCCGCATAGACTCACAGATATTAAGCTCCGATGCAAAGGATGCCGCCTCCCTCGTATTTCCCACGGAACGTCAGCTCAAGGAACTTTCAAAGAATCTTCCAGAGACACCAGAGCTCCGGACAATTGCATATTCCAGCCTGATTTATACGGAACTGGAGCATGCCATTGATGAATATTTGGAGCAGCTCTAATTGACTGTAAATTGAAATAAAGGTAGAATAAAAGAATGAAACCAGTATTGATTAAAGATTTGCTTACATCTGAGCCTGATGGCAGGATCGTTACGGTCTGCGGTTGGGTCAGGACAAAACGTGATTCAAAGAACTTAGTGTTTATTCAGGTAAATGACGGAAGCTGTTTTGCCTCAATTCAGCTCACATACGACAGGACCAATCCAGGTGCCGCTGATGCAAATGCGGTGGAGGAAGCCCTTAAGGATTTGGGAACAGGCGCTTCTTTGCGTGCCGAGGGAAAACTTATTCCTTCTCCTGCAAGCGGTCAGGCAGTTGAGGTTACTCTTGAAAAACTCACTGTCCTTGGAAAATGCCCTGCAGAGGAATATCCGCTCCAGAAGAAAAACATGAGCATGGAATACCTTAGGGAAAACGCTCATCTTCGTGCAAGGACAAATACATTCGGTGCCATGTTCCGCCTTAGAAGCCAGATGGCAATAGCACTCCACACATTCTTTCAGGAGAGGGGATTTGTCTACGTCAACACTCCAGAGATTACTTGCTCTGATGCAGAGGGTGCAGGAGAGATGTTCCAGGTGACGACACTTTCGCTTGAAAAGATTGCAGAGCTTGGTGTAAAGGCCGGTGCCAAGGGAATGAAGCCTGAGGACGCATATAAAATCGTTGACTACAGCAAGGACTTCTTTGGAAAAAAGGCAGGACTTACAGTTTCAGGTCAGCTTGAGGCAGAGACTCTTGCTACAGCTTTGAGCCGTGTATATACTTTCGGACCGACATTCCGTGCGGAGAATTCAAATACACCGCGCCACTTGAGTGAATTCTGGATGTGCGAGCCTGAGATGGCATTCTTTGACCTTTTTGACGACATGGATCTTGAGGAAGAGTTCCTGAAATATCTTCTTAACTGGGCACTTACAAAATGCCGTGAGGACATGGAATTCTTTGAGAAGAGGATTCAGCCTGGTGTCATCGCACAGATTCAGCATGTTGTTGATACTCCGTTCAAGAGGATTACATACACAGAGGCAGTTGAGCTTCTGGAAAAGCAGAACGATAAATTTGAATTCCCGATTACATGGGGAAAAGAACTTCAGACAGAGCATGAGCGTTATCTTACAGAGCAGATTTTCAAGGCACCTGTGATGGTGTACAATTATCCAAAGGAAGCAAAGGCATTCTACATGAAGCAGAATGAGCCTGATGAAAAAGGCCGCATTACTGTCCGTGCAGTTGATGTTCTTGTTCCAGGTCTTGGTGAGATTACAGGCGGATCTGAGCGTGAGGAAAACTACGAGAAGCTGCTTGAGGTCTGCAAGGAACGTGGAATGGACATGTCAAACTATCAGTGGTATCTTGACTTACGCCGTTTCGGTTCAGTTCCCCATTCTGGATTCGGACTTGGATTTGCAAGACTTTTGCGTTATATAACAGGTATGGCAAATATCCGCGATGTAATTCCATACCCAAGGGCACCTAAGCTGGCGGATTTCTAAC
>JAGADS010000194.1 GCA_017613485.1 Treponema sp. | reverse complement strand
TAAGATTCCGGGTCGAGCCCGGAATGACGCTCGCTGTCATGCTGAACTTGATGGCCTTCGGCGGCTTCGCACAGCATCTTAACATGCAATGTCCGGATTCCGGATCAGGTCCGGAATGACATAAAATCAAGCACAGAATGACAGGTTCCCGCTGGGAGTTGATTTCTTCTCTATTTCGCCAGATACTCGTTGATTGACTGCGCGGCTTTGCGACCTTCACCCATGGCAAGGATTACAGTTGCGGCACCGAGAACGATGTCACCTCCGGCCCATACCTTTGTCATGCTGGTAGCCTGATTCTCGTCAACGGTAATGTGACCCCTGCTGTCCACTGCGATTTCCGGCGTTGTCTTTGGAATAAGCGGGTTGGAGTTGTTTCCCAGGGCCACGATAACGGCATCACAAGGAATGTCATGCTCGCTTCCCTTGATCTCAACAGGCTTACGTCTGCCAGAAGCGTCCGGCTCACCAAGCTCATAGCTCAATGCGCGGATACCTGTAACCCTTCCGTCCTCTGCGTTTCCGAGTATTTCAACAGGATTCTCCAGGAATCTGAATTCGACTCCCTCTTCCTCTGCGTGGTCAACTTCCTCTGCACGGGCTGGCATCTCTGTACGGGTCCTGCGGTATACGACATAGACTTTTTCCGCACCAAGACGCAATGCCATGCGGGCTGCATCCATGGCAACGTTTCCACCGCCACAGACCACAACAGTCTTTGCCTCGTAGAACGGAGTATCGGCTCTTTCCTTGTCATAGGCCTTCATCAGGTTGGCACGTGTAAGATATTCGTTAGCACTAAAGACACCGATGTAGTTTTCTCCCGGAATACCGAAGAATTTTGGAAGACCTGCACCTGTCCCGACAAATGCGGCATCAAAACCCTTTTCGGTAAGAATCTGCTGAACTGTGGAAGTACGTCCAACCAGGAAATTCATCTCGAACTTAACGCCCATGTTCTTGAGGTTCTCTACTTCCTTGGCAACAATGTCCTTTGGAAGACGGAACTCTGGGATTCCATAAACCATGACTCCACCAGCCTTGTGGAATGCCTCAAATACAGTAACGTCATGTCCTGCCCTGCGGCAATCTGCGGCAACAGTAAGACCTGCCGGACCTGAACCGACTATGGCAACTTTCTTTCCTGTAGGTGCTGCAACAGAAGGAACTGAAGTAAGATTGTTTTCACGCTCATAATCTGCGACAAAACGCTCAAGGCGACCGATGCTTACGGCCTTTTCTGCACTCTTGTAGACTTTTCCCACAGTACATTCACCCTGGCACTGCTTTTCCTGCGGACAAACACGGCCACAGATTGCGGGAAGAAGATTGGTTTCCTTGATTTCGTCAACTGCACCCTTGAAATCACCCTTTGCAACCTTGGCAATAAACTGAGGAATGCGTACATTTACAGGACATCCTTTTACACAAGGCTCATTCTTGCACTGAAGGCAGCGGTTAGCCTCAACTATGGCCTGCTCCTTTGTGTAACCCAGGGCAACTTCTGTCATCTGGCGGGCACGTACAAGAGGCTCTCCAGTCGGCATTACCTGCAGCGGAATGTCACGGCGGTCTTTTGGTGTAAGTGAACCGTCTGCGATTTTTGATTCAATTTTCTTATATTCTTCAACAGCAATTTCTGCCAGTTTTTCTGCACTGATATGTTCCATTATATATATTCTCCCTTACTGAGCATCCTGAAGCTTGCACTTATGGAATGCCTCGGTCTCCTGCGGCTTAAAGCTCTTCATCCTCATCATCATGTTGTCCCAGTCAACCTGGTGGCCGTCAAAATCAGGACCATCCACGCAAACAAACTTGGTTTCACCGCCAACAGAGACACGGCAGCCACCGCACATTCCAGTTCCGTCAATCATAATCGTGTTAAGGCTTACGGTACACGGAACATTATATTTTGCCGCACACTGACATGCAAACTTCATCATAATCGGCGGACCAATTGCAATGACTTCTGCAGGAGGCACATCGCTCTGACACAGACGCTCAAGTGCAATGGTAACAACTCCCTTTTCACCAGCAGAACCGTCATCGGTCATCAGGATAACCTCATCGCAAACGGCCTTCATCTCGTCAACAAAAATCAAGAGATCCTTGTTTCTTGCGCCCTCAATTAAAATCACCTTGTTTCCTGCTTCCTTTAATGCCTGAACAATAGGATAAAGAGGAGCCGTACCGAATCCACCGCCCACACATACAACCGGGGCATCGTATTTCCTGATATTGCTTGGAGTACCCAGAGGACCAAGCACACCGCCAAGATAGTCGCCCACATTCAACTTGGAAAGCTTATATGTAGACGCTCCAACCGGCTGGAAAGCAATGGCAACCCATCCTTCCTGTGCATTTGCATCCGCTATGGTCAACGGAATACGCTCGGTAAGATCCTGGTCAACCTGAACGATTAAAAACTGACCGGCCTTGCGGTTTCTTGCAATGTCGGGGGCCTCGAACTTCATGTAGTAGACATTCTCTGAAAGCTGTCTTTTTTCGATGATTTTGTTCATATCTTTTTCCTTACTATGAAATGTACCATGCAACTCACTGATAAAATC
>JAGADS010000193.1 GCA_017613485.1 Treponema sp. | reverse complement strand
GATGTCGACTTTTCCCAGTTTTCGTGGTAAAATAAAATATACTTGATTTACAGGAGGTACATGATATGTCAGATGCTGCATTGGCCTATGAAACTTTGGACAAGCAAAGCCAAATGGAAGTTGATCAATTAATATTCAGGCTTGTTGAAAAGAAAAAAAATTCTTTTTCTGAAAAAGAAAGGACGCATTCAGAAAATGTAGCCCTCGTGAAATCATTTATGGGAAAGTCTCATGCATGGGATGGAACCAACATTCTTGATTATCAGAAACAGTTGCGAGGAGAGTATAGGGAGAATGTATAAACGGATTTTTCTTGATACAAATCCCATAATCTATTTGGTGGAAAATCAACAGCCTTATGCGGATAAAGTTCTTGATTTCATCGTACAAGGTTTGGATGATAAATCAGAATTTTATACATCCACGATAACAGATGCAGAATTTCTCGTAAAACCCTATAGCAAGAATGATTTGCAAAGTATTGAGTTATATAGAGAATTCCTTTCAAAGCTCGGTATTTTAAAATGTTTTGTTACTGAACAAATTGCAGAAAAAGCCGCCAAAATTCGGGCCAAATATCCTAATATAAAACTAGGTGATTCAATCCAACTGGCTGCAAGCATAGACTGCGAATGTGATTGTTTTTATACAAATGATTCTCAGTTAAATCAGGTCACAGAAGCTAATGTTGTGTGTTTAGATCAGATTTGACGTAGTTGTTAAAGCTACAGGCAATTCCGTATGACAAATTCCCGCCAATAACCCCATAAATTTTTGACAGAATGGGTATTTTGTGAGATAATATATAGGTTGAACTTTTTTCTTCAGGAGTATTAAAAATGAGTAAATTGAAAATCCATGATCCAATTAAGTTCCTTGATGACTATAGGGGAAAAGTCTTTAACGGAGAATGGCCCACAATTCCGGAAATGTTTGACATTACCACGGAACGCTATCCAGACCGAGCCTGTTTTACCGATTTTGAAGGCCCGAATGGAGCAAAAAACACTCTGACATACCGACAGGCTCATGAGAAAATCGTTCAGCTTTCAAAATGGCTTGCGGCAAACGGCGTAAAGCACGGAGACAGGGTTGCTGTTACCGGAAAAAACTCCCCGGAATGGGCTGTGGTCTATCTTGCGGCCCTTTACGCAGGTGCAATCGTGTGTCCTCTGGATTATGCCCTAAAAATAGAAGAGCAGGAAAACCTTCTGTCTGTTGCGGAACCGAAATACCTGTTTGTTGATGACGAAAAATACCAGCGTTATATAGAAAAGAGCGCCTCATACAAGGTTTATGCACTTTCGCCCAAATATCAGGACAAATATGTCTATAACCTGAGCACGGATGAAGACCCGGAGATTAAGCGCCCGGAAGAAAATGAAACCGCCGCCATACTCTTTACAAGCGGAACCACAGGAAAGCCCAAGGGTGTAATGCTCAGCCACAAGAACCTTGTAAGCGACTGTTATATTGCCCAGACCCACATGACCATCTATCACACCGATGTCTTCTATGCCTTGTTACCGATTCATCATGCGTATACGATGCTTGCCGTGTTCATCGAGACAATCAGCGTTGGTGCGGAGGTCGTATTCGGAAAGAGCATGGCAGTCAACAGGCTGATGCACGAGCTCAAGGAAGGAAAAATCACAATGCTCCTTGGCGTCCCGATGCTGTTCAACAAGCTCATTCAGGGAATAATGAAGGGCGTAAAGGAAAAGGGTGCGGTTGTCTATGGCCTTATCCGTTTCCTGATGGGAATCTCCTACCTTATCAAAAAGATATTCAAGGTCAACCCTGGTAAGAAAATGTTCAAGGCTGTGTTGGAGAAGGCAAACCTCGCTACTATCCGAATCGCAATCTGTGGTGGAGGCCCTCTGGCAAAGTCCGTGTTCAAGCTGTACAACGAGATGGGAATCGATTTTGTCCAGGGCTATGGACTTACCGAAACTTCCCCAATCATTGCACTCAATCCGGTTCATCATTTCAAGATAGAAAGCGTCGGAAAATACTTTGTGGACTACATGCAGATGAAGATTCTGGATCCCAACGAAGACGGTGTAGGTGAAATTGCGGTAAAGGGTCCCATGGTCATGCAGGGCTACTACAACATGCCTACGGAAACTTCGCTCATGTTTACGGAAGACGGCTGGTTCAAGACCGGTGACTTGGGATGGCTTGACAGCGAGAACTACCTGATGCTCTCTGGCCGCGTAAAGAACATGATTGTAACAGAAGGCGGTAAGAATGTTTATCCTGAGGAAATCGAAGACAAGTTCCAGCTTCAGTCTGATGTGCAGCAGATAACCGTTCAGGGATACATTGCGGATGAGGCTAAGAAGAGTGAAGAACTTGAGGCCCTCATTTACCCGGCAGACGATCTGTTCAAGAGGCTGGGTGTTGAGCGTGATGGTGCCGATGCAACTGTGGTCTACAACGAAATCAAGAAGGATGTTGAGGAAGTGAACAAAACCCTTCTTCCATATCAGCGCATAACCAAAATCACGATTCTTGAGAAGCCTCTGGAGATGACCACAACCTTAAAGGTAAAGCGCAATTACAAGAAATAATTATAAGATAGGACTTGAACAAAAATGAAACACAACATGCAGGTATTACAGGAGCTGGCCGCAAAAAACGGTCCCCTGTGCGTGGGTCTTGATACGGATCCTTCCTATATCCCGGAGGAGGTGTCGGCCCTTTATTCCTCGCCGGCGCAGGCAGTTCTTGCGTACAACAAGGAAATCATTCAGCGGGTAAAAAGCGACCAGTCGGCATGTTGCTTTAAGGTTCAGGCTGCATATTACGAGGCGATGGGACTTGAAGGCATGCAGGTTTATTCCCAGACCCTCAAGCTTGTAAAGGATTACGGACTTATCTGCATCAGTGACGTTAAGCGTGGAGATATTGCCGCTTCCGCAAAGGCATATGCACGTGCGCATTTTTCCGGAGATTTTGAAACCGACATCATGACTGTAAATCCCTACATGGGTTTTGAAACTCTTGAACCGTTCACGGAATATTGCAAGTCAAATGGAAAGGGTGTTTTTGTCCTCCTAAGAACCAGCAATCCCGGAATG
>JAGADS010000192.1 GCA_017613485.1 Treponema sp. | reverse complement strand
TATCCAATGCATAATTCGTAATTCATAATTCTTAATTATGCATTATGAATCAATGTAAAGGTCTTTTTTAATGCATCGGAATATGATAGAATGAAGAATGACGATGAGAAAGCTTTTTTCAGATTTCTATTAGGCCAGAAAGCCGACAGTGAGCTGACAAAATCCCTGGAAAGGAAGGTTCGCTTCGCCAAGAAGAATATGAAATGGAGGAAACAGTACATGACTTGGCAGCAGACAATAGACGAAGAGAAAGAAATCGCATTTGAAGAAGGAAAACATGATGCTAAAATGGAAGATGCGGAAAACTTTCTGAGGGAAGGAGACAGCCCGGAAAAAGTTGCCAGATGCACAGGTCTCCCCCTTGAGAAAGTTCAGAAACTTGCGGAGAGTGTCAGTGTTACTTGCTGATGCGCCGTCAGTTCAAAGGACTTATGCCTGTGATGCTGTTTTGGGCTTGAATCTTTCCTGGAACTTCGCGGCTTCTATGGCCTCTTCCTCTTCTTTTCCTGCCGTGGTAAAGACAGTCTGCAAAAGTGTTTTGGTCCGTGTGGTTACAATCTGGTAGATTTTCTGGGAAAGCCTGTGCTCGCTGTCACTGTCAAGACCATTGGTTCCATCCCTGCGTGTAAATACAAAAATGTTCAAAAGGCCTTCTGCCGTGTTGCGCTGCATCAGAAGCGTTCCGTCTGCATGAATATGAAGTCCGTTTACCACAAGCATAAAGTCAGAGACCTTGCTGGAAACCGGTATCACATTCTCCTTGTCATTGAAAATGCATGAGAAATGGTTCAGACTGACATCACAGATTTTTCCCTTGTATTGGATTTTCTTGAACTCAAATGTAATCTCGCTTTTGTCGTCGCAGATGGCACGTACAGTCTTGCGTCTTCCGCCTGCCTGATTTACGTAAAGAATGCGGTCAATCAACGGAAAGTTTTTTGCATGCTGGTACTCAAGGGGGATGCAACCGCACGGAATGCCTACGTCAAAAAGATAGAAACGCTCAAGCCTGCTTTTTTCGTCTTCGGATTTACGTCTTGAATAAAGGACACCGATAAGGACTTTGTCACCGTAAGTACGCTGTAACTGATAGATGTATTTGGGCCATTCAATTCCGTGAATTTCTGCATCGATGTAAAAAAACAATATTGAATCCGTAAAAAGGGAAATAATCAGCTCGACTTTTCTGCGAAGGGAACAATAGCGGTCATCGACGATAATATAAGTCTCATAGCCGTGGTTAAGATACTCTTCCATGTACATCTCAGGAAGAAGTGACGTGTCGGGAGCTATAAAAAAAGTTTTACGTCCAGCAAAAAGTTCTGGTGCTAAATCACTCATGGAAAACCTCCTGTTCCAAAAAATGTGATTGCTAAACTTTTGTGGATAAGCTCCGTTTAGATATGCTTAAATTATATGGCATATGGTAAAAAAAGTAAAGGGGGAATTTTGCTTCCCCCTTAGTAAAGTTATGCTACGGAAATTGCTATTTTCTTAGACTCGCACACGGCTTTGCGCGGAATCTGTACGGAAAGAACACCGTTCTTGAAGCTGGCGCTTACTTTCTCGCTGTCGATGTCCTGCGGCAGTGTAAAGCGGCGGCAGAATCCACTTGTCCTTCTTTCATGGATGAGCCACTGTGCCTCTCCATCCTTTTTATCCTTTGATTTCTCTTCCTTTGTTTCCTCGGTATGGGAAGCAATGGTAAGAACATTGTCCTTAAGATCCACGTCAACGTCTTTTTCGGTGCGTCCGGGCAAATCCATTTCCAAGGCGTATGCATCTTTGGTTTCCTTTACGTCAACCTGCGGAACTCCGAATGAGCAGTTCTTTGGGATAGCTGGGAAAAATCCAAAGTCACCGTCGTCAAAAAGTGAGTTGAAAAGTGAAAGTTCGTTCATAATATTACCTCCAAAATGGTTTTGTTTGATTTATCTACCGGTTTTATCCGGCACTAGACATATAGCAAATTCCGTGCCAAGTTTTTTTATTTTGGATCACACGGATTCGAAACGTCTAACGACGTTTCTTTAAAGTTTGTGGTGCCTTATTCTGTCTTAAACCAGTCTTATGTCACGAAAGGAAGAAAATCATGATAACAACATCTCAGGGATTTTCGTAGAAAATCCGAATCCGTGTGACAATATGAATGACGATGTATCAATTTGACACGGTTTTTTTCTGCTCAAAACGGGATTCCTAATCAAATTGACGCAATTTTCGTCTATTCTGGTCGGTCTGCATACTTCCATAAAAATAAAAAAAATGATATAGTTAAGACAGTCAAAAAAAAGTTTGGGGTCTGCTAGGTCTATGTTTGATTTTATTTCGGAGAAGTTCTTGTCTGTCAACGGTGATTCCCGGGGAGGAGCGCTGATTGCATGGGTGTGCATTTTGCTTTTGGCTTTGTACGCTCTGGTCATAACCGTTCTGTACATCAAGAAATTTGTCAGTGGAAAAAAACATGACCGCCTTACCGGTATGCTGAACCTTCAGGGGTTTGAAGAAGCCGCCGGACATCTTTTCCGCCTTTCAAAGCACCATAGATTTCTTCTGTCCGAACTGAATGTAAGGGATTTTGCCTTTGTAAACCGCATTTACGGTGCAGACAAAGGGGACATGATTCTAAAAAGCATAGCAAAACATGTGTCTGAGATAAAGAATCAGTCACCAAATGCCATTGTCGCAAGAGGATATGCCGACAACTTCTATATATTGCAGCCTATTGAAGGTAATGAGACGGATTTCATAACTGCAATGGAAATCACCCAGAGCAATCTTCAGGAGCAGGTTGGAAAGGAAGAGGACGTTCATATAATCCTCAAGAGCGGAAACATAGTCTGCATGAATTACGGTCATGAGATTGACCTTAGGGACATGATCAGCAAGGTAGGTTATGCCCGCCGCCTTACACAGGACAGTGTAATCGAAAACTTCTCCATGTATGACAGCAACATGCGCATTCAGCATGAAAACGAGGAGCGCATAGAAAACGGAATAGAAAAGGCAATCACCAACAAGGACCTTCTTGTACTCTATCAGCCAAAAATCAATCTGGAGACAGGAAAAATTCAGGGAGCAGAGGCTCTTGTGCGATGGAAGACAAAAAACAATGCCCTGATTCCGCCGGACATTTTCATACCCGTACTTGAGCGTAATGGTCTTGTGGGAGTTCTTGATCAGTATGTATATCGGAAAGTATTCACATTCCTGCGTGAACTGGATAAGGAGAATATTCCCCGGGTGCCGATTTCGATGAACATTTCTCGTCTTTCCCATAATTCACTCGAATTCATCACGGAACTGGATACACTGCAGATTCAGTATCAGGTTGACAAGAAATACATTGAGCTTGAGATAGAAGAGCGCTTTGCCGGAGCGGGGGATGATTACGTAAAGGACTTGATTCACCGCCTGCATTCTTCAGGTTATGTCGTGAGCATGGATGATTTCGGAAGCGGTCAGTCGTCCCTGAACATGCTGTGCGAGATGCCGGTTGATGTAGTAAAATTTGACCAGAGATTCCTGCATCAGGCTGAAGGTTCCAGGGATGCCCGCGTTGTTCTTGCCTATATGATTAAGATGGTGAACGAGCTTGGAAAAGTCTCACTATGTGAGGGTGTTGAGACCAAGAGACAGGTCAAGATTCTTCAGAACATAGGATGCAAGGTTGCACAGGGATATTACTATTCACGCCCGATAGACGAAGAGACATTCAAGAAATTCATTGTTGAGCATGTGTAAGCATTATTTCCGCATCTTTTTAACATAGCCTGTCAGTTCAATAGCAAACGATTCAATTTGTTTTTCATCACTGAATGCGGCCTGATTAAGTGGTGTCAGCGGAGCATTGGTGGCAGCAACAAAGAACCTTACGTCATCAGAGAGAATGTCTGGTGTCTGGCATTGTGCGTCTACCGGGGCAAGACCTGTATAGAACGAAATCTTTGACTGGAAATCCTTCGAAAGCAGGGTCTTTATGACAGTTGCAGAAGATTTGTTTTTTGTAAGAGGAACGGCAGATATGACAGGGCATGTAAGGTAACGCTGGCTTGCTGGACGGGAGGAAGGGAAAAATCCAACTGAGTTGCCTCCGTTTCCAACTGCACGCGGTAAGGATGTATATTTATTTGTTGCCTGGGTACTCATATTGCGGTGATCGCTTAATGTCGTGATTACTACAGAACTGTAGCGGTTCTCCATGTATATCTCAACATCGCGTTTTGTCATGTTGAATACGTTTACAGTTAGGAGACCTGAGTTAATCCATCTGGCAAGAGTTGATGCGGCCGCATAGAGAGGTGATTCCGGGGTGCCTGCAAGTGTTTCCAGCAATTCCAATATTTCACTGCTGTCATAAATGCCGTTTCTTTCGTCAAAAAAACGTGAGATAGAATTTACCGCTTCGTCGTATGCATCCTTTCCTGAATAGCATTCTGTGAGTGCAGTGAACACGCTGAGTAAAGTCGGATAATCTGCTCCTGCAAAAACAATCGGGTAGGGGAAAAACTGCTGGGAAGATGTGGCGAAAGTTTCTATGTCCTTCCATGTTTGAAGCTGCTTAGTGTCTGTCATCGCAATGGCATCGTTGGATATATTCAACTCCACGTTGTCCATAAGAAGCGGAATTGAAATCACTTTGTCATCGATTTTTAAAGACTTCTGCCTTATGGAGGATGTAGTCTCGCTCATGACGGAAAACGGCAGTGAAGGATTTTTCTTTTTGCCCGAATTAATGGAAGCAATCAAGTCATCTTGTTTTTTCCCCATAGGCATAAGCATCAGGTCTACAGAACTGTCTATCTGATCCAGATGCACAAAACTGATAGCGGGGGCATCCTTGTTTTCTGCGTAAGAGTCTTTTATAAGTTCTACAAAAATATCCTCGGTGGTTTTTTCAAGGTCGTAGAAACCGATTTTTACACCGGGCGTCCTGCGGTTAAGGCAAAGTATAGTAATGATTACAGCCAGAGCCAGAAACAGAGCTGATCCGGCAATGATTAAAATTTTCTTGTTAAGTTTCATGCGTGAATTATATACCATAGAGCCAAAAGATTAAAGGGGAGGCTTAATAGAACCAATAGTCCTCCACGGGATATTTCCCGTTTGCCCTGAGCCATTTTACAGTATCGTCGTAGCCAAGCTGAATGTTCCGTTCTGTCCATTCCTTTGAGAAATCCAGCATGCCGCCAAGCCAGCGCATCTCGTCACTGGGCACAATATCAATAACCGTGTATCCCGGCCATTTGTTTTTCTGAAGTTTTGGAGACCATGCGCTTAAATGAACTACAAGTATGATGTCTGGATTGTAATCGATTACAGGCTCAACAGGAGTATTGTCCGCAGCCCCACCGTCAGAATAAAGCTTTCCGTCACTCAGACGCACAGGTTCTGTAAGACCAGGATATGCTGATGTTGCAAGCATCTTGTTCCGTATCTCGACCTGTGAATCCTCGTCATTCAGGCGGAAACGGTAAGCATAGTCAATAATTGATTTGGTTGCGGCTTTTGCAAGCTGAACTCCAATGTCAAGAAGTCCTCCCACTCCGTCTTTCCATGAATGGCAGCAGGTCACATAGACATCAGGGATATTTTTTTCTTTAAATGAATAGAATGAAATGCGGTTCATTATGTTCATGAGGCCTTTTTGCGAGATAGCCTCACCGTCCTGATTCAACTCCAATGGAACCTCGTTAAGCCAGATATCCTCGATGCGGTAGATCGGGGCAACTGCAAAGAGTCCTGCGTTCAGTCCACCGACGCTTGTACCGGATATTACGGTAACTTTCTGTGCAATGCCGTATTCATTCAATGCCTTCCACACACCGACCTCGTATCCTCCTTTCCCACCGCCGCCAGAAAGCACAAGTGCATAGTTCTGTGAAAAGAGTGGCAGGATGCAGGAGAAAAATAAAATGCACAGGGAAAGCAACAGTTTTTTCATAAGCTATTCCTTCCAGTAGTCTCGGGAAAGACGGTAGATCTTGCTATCGGCATTCTGATCCTTGAAGAGCTTTGAGTCAAATCTCATGACACCGGTTTCCTTAAGCATGTTTCCGTCAGACAAAAGAAAAAACGAAAGGTTTGTTTTTGCAAGAGATGCCGGTAAAAGTAATTCCTTCCGTCTGTATATCCTGAACGGTATGTCCTTGCTGTATGGATTAGAATAATCGGTACGGAATTTGAGACCCACCTGTATGCCGTTTGCATCAGAAAGAGGAAAATCGTTTCCATAAACAGCACTCATGTATGAAAAGCGGTGGTTCCACACATCCAGAAAATCACGGTTATGAAGCTTTGCATAGGCTATCCAGCGTTCAGTATCGTCTGCTTCCGCCCATGCATAGCGGAGGTATGTCTTTCCGTTCAGTTCAAAAGGCCATTCGTAGAGGGAGCCGTCATCCGCGACCCAAAGACCCTTAAGCTGGTTGATAGAATTAAGAGGTTTCCATGAAGGTTCCTGTTTTGGTTCCTGAATCTCAATCTCAGGTTCCTCTGGCTCTTGAGGCTTGGGAACAGAAGTACATCCAGTCAGAAAAAAAATGAGTAATCCCGTGCAAAACAAACTTAATAAACTTCTTGTTTTATTCATATTATAAGTATACGTGTTTTTTGGGGTATGGGTCAATTGTGGGGGGGGAGTGGTTGTAGTTCTCTTAATTTTGTAACTAAAAACAGTTGCAAAAGTTTATTTGTTGGTATATTCTAGAAGTATGGGAAAGAAAGAAAAACTGATACAGAGATTAAAAGCAAAGCTAAAGGATTTTACGTTTGATGAGGCGGAAACTCTGCTCGGATTACTTTCTTATGTCCGTTCAAACAAAGGAAAGACAAGTGGTTCAAGAGTGATTTTTACTTCCGAAAATCATGCGTCAATTTTACTTCATAAGCCGCATCCTGGAAATGAGCTTAAAGTCTATCAGGTGCAGCAGCTTATTGAAACATTAACGCAGGAGGAACTGATATGAAGAATATGATTGAGTACAAAGGATATGTTGGAAGTGTTGAGTTTTCTCAGGACGATGAGCTTTTCTACGGCAAGGTTCAGGGAATAAGATCTCTTGTTTCTTATGAAGGAAGTAATGCAACGGAACTGATGGAAGACTTTCATGCTGCGGTTGATGATTATCTTGAGTTGTGCGAGTCGAATGGAAAAGAACCTGAGAAGGCATATAAAGGTTCATTCAATGTCAGAATCCCGCCGGAACTTCATAAGAGGATTGCAATTTATGCGATAGAACATGACTTGTCTCTAAACAGATTTGTGGAGCAGTCTTTGGAAAAACAAATGGGGACGATGTAATCCCTCTCAATGTTTTACTCCATGTCTATTTTCTTCCATATTTAATGAAACCCATTTGCAAATT
>JAGADS010000191.1 GCA_017613485.1 Treponema sp. | reverse complement strand
TATATATTTGTCAAAAAAAGATTCCATACCCCACCCTCACGTTATGGATTATAAATCAGGATTCGGTACCTCTGACTTGTTGACTGACTTGATTGGTGAAATACCAAGAATCTTAGTCTCAAGCTCACCAAGCTGGCTGGAAATACGTGCATCGATTGCACCGAAGTCTGTCTCGATGATACACCCACCGCGATCAACAGAACTGTCTTCGACAACAGATACATTGCGTATATTCTCGACCTGACTGATAAAGTCTTTTGTATGCTCAGTTGTAAGCTTGACATCGGCCATGTTGACACGAAGAATTACATCACCACGACCCTTGACTTTCTTAAGTGCCTGAACAACATTAGCCATGATAACGCTCTTCTGATTGTCGCTCATTATCTTTACAACTTTGCGTGTCATAAGGAGAACAAGGTCAACAATCTGGCCTTCAGTCTGATTCAGGATATCCTGTCTCTTGTCCTGAACAGCCTCAATCATTTTATGAAGCCTTTCTACAAGACGCTCTGCTTCCTGATTTCCTACCTGATATCCTTCCTCGTGACCCTTGTCATATCCGTCTTTCTGTGCCTTGTCAAAAATGCGCTGCTCTTCATCATGTGCAGACTTAAGAATCTGTTCCGCTTCTGCCTTTGCCTTTGCAACTACATCACCGGCTTCTTTCTCTGCATTGTTCTTTATTACAAGAGCCTGGTCACTCTGCTTTTTAACCTCGTTGAATGCGGCACTCTCTGCATTTTTTATAATGCTGTCGGCATCAGACTGGGCCTTAGCAAGCATCTGGAGTTTTTCCTGCTCCCACTTCTTGGTAAACTCTTCTGCTTCTCGACGCAACTGGTCTGCAGTAGGACCTGTGTATTCAGGAACTTCCTCCACTACCTCTTCAACTGGAGTAACAAATTCCTTTGTGAGCTGGAGAGGTATTGTTTCGTTCTTTAAGTTTATCTGGTTTGGTCTGAATACTGTCTGTGCCATAACTACTAACTCCTATTAAAACTCTAGTTGATGTACTCGTCACCGTCACCACGTGCGATAACGATTTCACCAGAATCCTCAAGACGGCGGATTACGCTAACAACTTTCTGCTGGGCTTCCTCAACATCCTTAAGACGTACAGGTCCCATGTACTCCATGTCTTCCTTAAGCATACTTGCCTGACGCTTTGACATGTTACGGAAGATCTTGTCCTGAACTTCTGTATCAACAGATTTAAGTGCCTTTGCAAGCTGCTGACCGTCGACTTCACGCAGAACTTTCTGAATATCGCGGTCGCCGATCATGACAATATCTTCGAATACGAACATGCGTTTCTTGATCTCTTCTGCAAGTTCTGGATCGTCCTCTTCCAAAGTCTCGATGATTGCCTTCTCGGAAGAACGGTCGACAAGGTTCAGGATTTCTACGATGCTGTCTACACCACCAGCTGCCGTATAGTCTTCGCTTGACAGTGTTGAAAGCTTCTTTTCAAGAACACGCTCAACCTCACGGAGAACATCAGGGGATGTACGGTCCATGGTAGCAAGACGCTTTGAAACCTCAGGCTGAATCTCATCTGGCAGGTTCTGCAGAATGATTGCGGCTTTTGGAGGCTCAAGATATGCAAGAATAAGTGCGATAGTCTGCGGATATTCCTGCTGTACGAAGTTCAACAAGTGTGCAGGGTCTGTGCGGCGGATAAAGTCGAACGGACGAACCTGAAGTGAGCTTGTCAAACGGTTGATGATGTCTATAGCCTTCTGGCTTCCCAAAGATTTTTCGAGCAATTCACGGGCATAGTCAATACCACCAGTGGTGATAAAGTTCTGTGCCTGCATGAGTTCCTGGAATTCCTCAAGAACCTGTTCCTTGAAGTCTGCATCAATTGTCTCAAGACGTGCAATTTCAAATGTAAGGGTTTCAACCTCATCCTCGCGAAGATGCTTCATTACTTCAGATGAGACATCACTTCCCAATGCAACAAGGAAGATTGCAGCTTTCTGTCTGCCTGTGAGATTCTTATAATCCCTGGTACTGCCCTTCTTTTTAGGAGAAGAACCGTTCAACTGCTTAAGCGGCTGCTTGATGCTTGATGATGACTTGCTTTCTTCTTCTGCCATATACTACTCCTCCATAAGCCAGGTGCGGATAAGCATTGCCACATCTTCCGGATGTTCCTTTGCCATGGCAATTGCATTTTCCTGCAGCTCTGCACGTCTTCTTTCTTCCACAGACAGGGTAACTTCCATTCCCTGTTCCTTGGCATCCCAAAGAGCCTGTTCCCTTTCCTGCTGCTGACGGCGCAACAGTTCTTCCTCGCGTAATCTCTTGCGTCTTTCGATTTCCTTGGAAATAAGACGGAATACGATGAACAGCACAAGAATAATTGCGATGCCGATAAGTACGAACATTACCGTACGTCTTGTATTCTCAGATTTGATGAGCTTGGCATCTTCATCACGGAACTGCTCAGTCCTATCAAACTGAATGTTTGTTACTTCAACAGAGTCACCGCGAGATGCATTGAATCCTACGGCATTTTTAACAAGGCGTGTAACCTTTTCCAACTCCTCATCACTGATTGGAACATAATTTCTTTCATAACCACCACTGATTGAACGGCGGATCTTACCGTTCTCATCATAGAGAGGATAATCCCATGTTCCGTCAATGTTCACAGATACTGTTACACGGTCAATTGTAGGACTCTTTGTCTCTTCATAGTTTTCAGTATTGAGGGCGTAGTTTATTTTTGCACCCTCTTCCTTTGTCTCACCGATTACGTTAGACATGTCACTGTAAACAGGTGGATTCTGACCTTCTATTCCTGCAGGACCCTCCGGATTGTATCCAGTTCCTGTCTGGGACTTCTTAACGGTTTCCTCTGACAGCTTAAGGCTTTCTACAGTGATGCTGTCATCATATACTGTATTTGGATTGTCCTTCTTGATATCGATACCTGAATATCTTGTTCCAGTACTTGTCTTTTCAGACATATCCATGTCGATTTTCATGTTTGCGATTCTTACACGGTCATCAGTAAAGGTTTTCTGCAATGATGTCAAAACTGCTACAGAATACTCTGACTCAAGCTTGCGTATAAGTTTCTGCTGCTTGTCCAGATTGTTTATCTTATCTGCGGCTTCCAGACCTTCAAAATCATTGACTTCTTCATTGGTCTCTCCATTAACAATTGAAATATTGTCAGATGTAAGACCTTCTACAGAAAGCTCAACAAGATGCTGGATTCCCTGAACCTTGCTGCGGGAACTCAATATATCACTTCCCATCTTGGGGAAAATAATTACAGTTGCTGTCGTTGGATTCTGATCATTGGCAAAGGCAGTTTCTTCCGGCAATGTAAGCAAAACATCAGCAGAACGCACACCATCCAATTGCTCAAGGTGCTGCTCAACTGCATTTTCCATGGCACGCTTCCAGTTTACCTTGTCATCAAAAGATGTCCTGGTCCACTTCTGTGTGTCAAAAAGACTGTATGGGTCAGTTTCCTTTGGAGAATAACCTTCTGCAACAAGCTGGCTTCGGTATTTCTTGGCAATCTCATTGCTTTCTACCGTGATATAACCTTCGCTGTCCACATCAGCATCGATACCGTCCCTCTGAAGGCGGCTTACGATTGTCCTTTGCTGTGCAGCTTCTACCGGAGAATTGAACAGACGGACTGAGGCTTTGTTAGATGAAACAGAAAGCAAAATGATGATGGCTGCAATAACCACCACAATAACGCCTATCAGAATGATTTTCTGAACAAGGCTCCACTTTCCCCACTTTTCTTTTATGGTTCCAAACGTTTTTTTAAACCATTCGTTCATTTTCCCCTCCCGTGAACGAACTCATTTTCTTTGACTATCATAGCATTTCCCACTCACTATGTTATTAGCCATAGTAAGATTATAACATACAATTTAATAATTGAAAAGTAGTTAATCACCACTTTTCAACAAAAAATGCTAACGATTCTGTGAAAGCTCGTTCCAACCAGAGATTAATCTATCAATAACGGTCTGAGCAAGGTTCAGGGACATCTGAGCCTTGGCCATGGCAGTCGTTACCTCTTCTATATTCACACTGTCAGGATCGGTTACAACCTTTTCCTGCAGAGCGGTCAACTGTACCTGCTGATCATTCATCTCAGAAACTGCATCAATCAGGTATGACTCAAAACTTTTCTTAACTTTTCCTGGTACAGCCGGAGTGTCTGTCACATTTCCGTAGCTGTCCATCTGGAGTTTTTTTGAAGTATCAATCAGAGCCCGGCTTCCCACATGAGCGGGATTTGTTCTGTTCAACTCCAAGGTTCCTATCGTTATATCCATAAAATCCTCCCTATTCCTTACTTACAATACTCATTCAAGGCTATCAGCTTCCGATCTCAAGTGCTGCTGAGAACATTTTCTTGCTTCCCTGGATTACAGAGCTGTTTGCCTCGTATGCACGGTTTGCGGAAATCATGTCCACCATCTCGTTTACGATGTTTACGTTAGGATACTCAACATAACCCTTGTTTGGACCTGACTGGATTGCATCAGGGTGTGTCGGGTCATAAACCATGCGTCCCTGGGTCGTATCCTTTACGATTTCACGTACACGCACGCCTTTTCCAGGACCGTTATCCTGATCTGCACTTACAAAAGGGCTTCTCCAGACTGGATGCTCTGAAGCTATGGGCTCAAAAATTACAGTCTGCTTGCGGTATGCACCACCTTCCTGTGTCCTTGTCGTAGTTGCATTTGCAATATTGTTGCTTATTACATCTGAACGAAGACGTTCTGCGCTCATTCCTGTTGCCGCAATGTTAATCGATGTATAAAGTCCCATATCTATCTCCTTTTAATCAAGACCTAAATTTTCTTCATGGCAATTTCGAGCTGCTTGAACTCAAAATTCTGCATCCTTGCCAGAATCTGATACTGCATCTGAATCTGCAGGATCTTCATGGCTTCTTCCTCTGCATCAACGTTATTGCCGTTTGCCTTTGCAGTAGTAACCCAGTCTGTTACGCGACGAGGCTCCACATCACGCCAATCACGCGGTGTCTCGCTCTGAATATGGCGGGGATCACTCGTAATCATGTGAAAAGAATTGTGCTCATTGTCACGAGAGTCAAATGCACGTTTAAGCTCGCTTTCAAAGTTGACATACTGCTTCTTGTAGTTCGGTACCTCGGCATTGGCAATATTATTTGCCGTAACCTGATAGCGCAGGTTCTCTACTGCCATGGCACGCTGGAGTAAATCAACTGAATTTACAAAATCATTCATTCCCATACTCTGTTAATCGGCATTTGAAATAAATTGTTAAGTAGAAAGTTTTTAAAAGATAAATATGAAGGGAAAGTTACAAAAAAAACCGGCCTGAGATGACTCAAACCGGTAAAAAAACAATCATATCGGGTATTCTGACAGCTGAATTGTCAGAACCAGAATGACTGCAACTGCTGCAAGGGCTGCTGCGGCCTTGATGCACAATCGGATGATGCTGAGCTTTTTTCTTTCAGCATCAGTCGCATTTGATAAAGACTGGCTCATTTTTTCCCCTCTACAATAATATGTGGAATGCTCCACTTATTCATAATATCGGAAAAGAGGACCTGTCTTTGAGTTTTTTCTTGCTGAAAATCTCTAAAAAGTAAAGCAATCAGGACTTCGCTACAGGATATAGCGCTCAAGGTTCTGGTTCTGCATGATGCCGTTAAGACGTTCATCAACATAGGCCTTGTCTATGGTGATTTTTTCTCCTGCGTGTTTGTCGGCGTTGAAGCTCAGGTCTTCCAGAACGGTCTCCATTATCGTATGCAGACGGCGTGCCCCGATGTTGTCGGAATGTGAGTTTACGTCCTCTGCAATGAATGCCATGCGCTCGATTGCCTCTTCGGTGAACATAAGCTCTACACCCTCTGTTGCAAGAAGTGCCTCATACTGCTTGATAAGGGCATTTTTAGGCTCGGTAAGTATGCGCTTGAAGTCTTCCTTGGTCAAAGCCTCAAGCTCTACACGAAGCGGGAAACGTCCCTGAAGCTCAGGAATAAGGTCACTTGGTGCTGACACGCTGAATGCACCCGCTCCGATAAAGAGGATATGGGTTGTGTTTACGACTCCCCATTTTGTGTTTACGTTACTTCCTTCAACAATAGGGAGAATGTCACGCTGAACACCCTCGCGGCTCACGGACTGTCTGTCTCCTTCTCCGCCCTTTGTTGCAATCTTGTCTATCTCGTCTATGAAAATGATTCCGCTCTGCTCAACACGCTGCTTTGCCTCATCCGCAACCTTGTCGCTGTCGGTGATTCTGTCCAATGTGTCTGCCATAAGGATTTGACGTGCCTCACGGACTGTCACTGTCTTTTTCTGTGTCCTGCCGCCTGCAAACATCTCCTGAATGCCGTTTAATCCTTCCTCCAGGTCTGCCGGATTTCCACCGCTGAACATCTCCATTCCAAGATGCGGCTGATGATGTACCACAAGCTCCACCATGCGGTCCTCCAGAAGGCCGTCACGAAGCATTTTACGGAATTTCTCACGTGTCTCGCTCATGTCATTGGTGTTGTTTTCAGGCTCTTCCTTGGGTTCCTCTACAGCCTCTGCCGGGATTTCCTGATTCTTGGGCATGTCGATGCGGATCACGCTTCCCTGAACAGGGGTTGACTCGCCGAAAATGTTTCCCAGTATGCGTACATTGGGTTTTGGAGCGCTTTTCTTTTCCTTTTTGCTGGAGCTGCCTGGAAGCAGAAGATCAAGAAGCTGATCCTCCACCATCGGGCCTGCCTTTGTCCTTAGCGTTTCCTGAACCTCTGCCTTGACCATGTTGTAGCCGACAGCCATAAGGTCACGCACCATGCTCTCTACATCACGTCCCACATAGCCGACTTCCGTATACTTTGTGGCCTCAACCTTAAGGAACGGGGCACCGCACAGTTTTGCAAGACGGCGTGCAATCTCGGTTTTACCGACACCAGTGGGTCCTATCATCAGGATATTCTTTGGTGCAACTTCCTCGCGGATATCCTCGGGGAGCTTGATTCTCCTCTGCCTGTTCCTGAGTGCAACTGCAACAAAACGCTTGGCTTTGTTCTGTCCGATTATATATGTGTCCAGCCTTGAGACGATTTCTGCCGGAGTAAGTCCGTCCGGTGCCTGGAAATCTTTCTTTTCCTGATTTTCCTGAACGGCAATCTGTGTGTTTTCTTCCATTGGATTAAAGCTCCTCTACCGTGACATTATTATTTGTATATATACAGATCTGACCTGCAATCGCCAGTGATTTCTCTGCAATCTCCCGTGCCGTGTATGAGCTTGACTCAAGATATGCAAGGGCTGCGGCATAGGCATAGTTTCCGCCTGAACCGATGGCAATTATGTCATTCTCCGGCTCAATAACGTTTCCGTCTCCAGAAATCAAGAGGATTTTGTTCAAATCGGCTACCAGAAGCATGGCATCAAGCTTGCTCATTGAACGCTCGGTACGCCATAGTTTTGCAAGCTCTACCGCAGATCTAGTCAAATCTCCGTTATATTCCTTGAGTTTTTCCTCAAACTTATCAAAAAGAGTAAATGCATCCGCTACTGAACCTGCAAAGCCAGTCAAAACCTTGCCGTCAAAAATACGCCTTACCTTGCGTGCATTTCCCTTTACAACGGTGTTTCCCGCCGTAACCTGACCGTCACCTGCCATTGCAACATGTCCGTTGCGTTTTACAGCGACTACTGTAGTACTTCTTATTTTGTTCTCGTCAGACATAAATACCTCAATATATAAATTACTAAATCTATGTGCCTTACGGCAAGTGTGTTTAAAAAAAATTCTACATGAACCCGGCAAAAACATCTTTTAGCCTATGGTCAAAGTCCTCTGTGGCTGTCTTAAGGTCCTTTAGGAATACGGAATCATTGATTGTTCCCAAT
>JAGADS010000190.1 GCA_017613485.1 Treponema sp. | reverse complement strand
TGCAAAAAATGCGAGCCTTCGCGAGCAAGAAAAAACTCCTTAGCAAGCGACAGCTTGCGACATGGACTGCTTATGTTAAAAACATCAATGTAAATCACAATAAGACACTTCACCAAAAATGCAAATCATTGTATGATTACAGCTGGTTCGTGGCTAAAGTCCGTGAGAACACAATGGCCGGAATGGAAGTCAAGGAAGCGGTGGACAATGCCGTGAGCATGGCGATAAAGGAGAATCTACTGGAAGGTTTCTTTGCAAGGCATAGGGCGGAGGTGATCGAGATGATTTTGACAGAATTTGATGAAGAGGTTTTCAAGCAGAATGTCCGCGAAGACGGTTACCTTGAGGGACTTGAAGCTGGCCGTACAGAAGGACTTGCCCAGGGTGCCTCCCAGAAAGCCATAGAAGCCGCGGAAAATCTTCTGATGTTAAATGCCCTCTCCTATGAGCAGATTTCACAGGCTATCGGCCTCCCCATCGAGAAAGTACAGGAACTGGCTCAATGCATAATGCATAATTCGTAATTCATAATTATTTTTTTACTGGAGTTTTCACGGTTTTTTGCTTGCAAAAAATGCGAGCCTTCGCGAGCAAGTGAAAACTCTAAGAGCAAGTGGAAGCTTGCGACGAGTAGAAAAAACAGAATATTATTTGCAAATTCTGAAGATTACCTTTATAATAAGTTTTATGGTTTCAATTCAAAATCTTGTAGAGTATTATGATGAGCTCTATCCGGTTTCGGAGGCTCAGAAAAAGTTTTTTAATTCAATTTCACTTGACTATCAGCAGCCTGTGCGGTTTCTGCGAACCAGTTGCGGGGCGGGGTTGTTTGAGCATTTCCTTGCACGTGATGGAGCGGATGTCACTGGCATCGAGTATTTTCCTGAGCTTTTAAGGTCTGCAAACCTCCGCAGAAGAAATCAGCTCATGTCCATTCGTTTTTTTCAGATGTCGGAGCTTGACATGGCTCGTTTCTTGGGCAAGGGCTTTTACAATGTTCTGTTCAACCTGTCCAACAGGCTCATTTACATTCATGACAAAACACTTTTACGCAAATTCTTCTTTGATGCAAAGCAGCTTCTTTCTGAAAACGGCAAGCTGATTCTTGAGCTTTACAACTACGATAAATTCAACCAGAGCGGAATGTTTTTGCCTGTAAGAGAAAGTCTAAGGGCTAAAATGACAACAAGCCTTGAGCTGTCTGCTGACGGAAATTGGACTGTAAACAAAACTATTGAGACAGGAAGCGGACGTATTCTACCGGTAATGGAAAACGAAGTAGTGTTTTTGCCGAAACCCAGCGAAATAGAGCTTTTTGCAAAGGAAGCAGGATTTTCCGATGTCATGCTCTATTCTGACTTTGACATGTCGCCTTTTACAGGAAATGAGGACACTATCATAGCACAAATCAGTTGATTTCCCAGCGGTTGCCTTTTCTTGTAAAACGGGAGGCATTTACATCCAGGAGTCGTCCGTCATCACCACTCATCTTTACCATTGAGGTTATCGGGTTCACCTCGTTAATCCTGAACATCGTTCCGTCATACTGAACGCGGGTTCCCTCATTGGGCAATGTCCTCTTGGCCTCTGCATACCAGTCATACTCGTAGCTAAGGCAGCACAAAAGGCGACCGCACTGACCGCTTATCTTCATTGAATTAAGGCTAAGGTTCTGCTCTTTTGCCATGCGTATGCTTACAGGACGGAGCTTGTCGTTCACCTGATGACAGCAGTAGGGTCTTCCACATACACCAAGGCCACCGGTTATACGGCTTTCGTCGCGCACACCAATCTGCCTCAGTTCAATCCTCATCTTGAACACTGCAACCAGATCCTTGACCAGCTCACGGAAATCCACGCGGTTGTCACTTGAGAAAAAGAAGAGTGCCTTTGGTTCTCCCACAAGGAAATGTACGGTAATCAGTTTCATGTCCAGGTTGTGATATGCAATCTTTTCCTTGAATACGTTGAATGCCTGCTTTTCCTTTTCAACTAGTTCCTCGGCATGCTCCAGATCCTTTTTGTCTGCAACGCGGGTAACCTCAACGACATCTGAGGGCTTTATGCCAACCGGTTTTTTAGCACGTCCAAGGTTTATGGCAAGGTCATCACCGTACCTTGTTGGGACAATCAGCCTCTGTCCGTCTGTGGGATTAATTCCCTCGGGCATTGTGGCATAGATTCCCTCACTGGAGTAGACCAGCTTTAGTTTATAGAGGTTATCCGGAAATACATAGTTTTTTGAATACGAGCTGTCGCTTCCCTCATCATCTTCAAGAGCGGCAATATCAAGGCTTTCGTCATCTATGTCCTGTTCAAATATGTCTGACATAATTTTCTCCTGTTAACGTCAAGTTGCCATCAAATCCACAAGCAGACCGCTGATTTCGTCGATTTTCTTCAGCATCAAAAGCGTCTCGGAATGTCCTTTCAAAAGCCACCGTGCAAGCTCATCCAGCTTCTGGTTAATTACAACCACCTGCGTCTTTGGCTGAACTTTACGACCTTTACGTCCCGGCACTGCATGCTGCTCTATGGTAAAATTATTCTTGACCACATAGCGCATGAACTGGCTCACTTTTTTCCGGTAATCCGCAAAAACGTCGGGCATCTGACACTCCTTCAGCTTGTCCGCGGCAATATCAGCGGCATCCTTCAAATAGCGGGCGGCCTCCTCCACTTCCATTCCTGCAATTTCTACTGGGAATCCCTCCATCTGCAGCTGATGTTCCATTCGGGATTTTTCAAAGGCTGTGGCAAATGCAGATTTCTTTACTTCTCCCGATTTTTCCTTTTTGTTGGCTTTTCGGGCATTCTCTGCAGCAGCGAGTTGGGTAGCGTTAAAATACAGGCCGGAACTGACTGAATCCACTCCGTCCATGAACTACTCCAGATATTCTTCTTCCAAATCAGGATCTGGCAATACAGTATCTGGTACAATGATCTGAGGTGCAGCTGGTGCTTCAGGCTCCGTAGGTGTCATGTTTGAGAACATGGAATGATCCACCGAGATATGTATATCCTGTAAGATTGATTTAGATGCAATGGCCTGCGTGTTCTGCCATGAATCAACGGCATCATTGTACTGGGCAGGATCCTTGAGCGAAATGCAGTGACCGTGTATGATTACTTTCTCATCAGCCTGAAGCCTGTGAGTCTGAATGTCTCCGATGACTACTGATGAAGAAAAAAGCCTGACCATTTCCACTGCATTGATGTTGCCTTTTACTACACCGGAAACCGTAATGGACTTTGCCGTGATGCTTCCGTTTACCCTGGCGTTTTCTCCCACGATGACATTTCCGGTTGCCTCAAGATTCCCGTCCAAGTCACCGAATACACTCATTGATCCGCTGACCTTCATGTCACCGCGAATTAAAGAGTCTCTTCCGATTATACTGTTAATTGAAACGTCGTCGTTGAATAATGCCATTTATTTGATGTTTATGTATTTTGACGGGTCTACAACGTCTGAACCGATGTGAATCTCGTAATGCAGGTGAGGACCTGTTGAGATACCGGTGTTCCCGATAGTTCCGATGACCTGTCTCTGAGACACCTGATCGCCTTTTTCTACCCGGACAGTTCCCAGGTGGGCATAACGAGTGTAAATGCCGTGCTTGTGCTTGATTACGACAAAGTTTCCGTAACCGTCGTCATAACCAACCGTGACAACCTGACCGTTAGCGGTTGCCATAACTCCATCTCCACTGCGGTAAGTACTGAAGTCAATTCCACGGTGGATGTACCAAAGTCCCGTAATCGGGTGTACGTTCTGTCCAAAATTCATTGAAATATGACCGATTCCGTTTTTAACCGGCCAGATGTTCGGAATGTCTGTAAAGAATTCTCCCTGGCTCTCGAGCATTTTGCCTATCTGCTCTACAGGCTGAACTGCACTTTCCAGGTATGATGTAAGCTGCTTGATGTCTGCTGTCTCGCGAAGTGTTCCGGATGCAAGGTCCTGTGTGTCAAAAAGGGATGCAAGGTCGCTGTTGCTTCCGGTTGATTTTGTTGTCTGCTCGCTCTGATTGATTCCCAAAAGTGAAAGTGACTGGCTTAAAGAAGTCTGAAAACGTTTTGCTGTCTGTAAAAGAGTGTTGTTTTCGTCACGAAGCTCATCAAGACTTGCAAGAGTCTCACGGTTCTCGTTCTTGAGGCGTGCAATCTCCGCACCTGAGCTGGCTGAGCGTCTTGTAAACGGAATAAACGAAAGAACTATGCCTATGATGATGACGAATCCCATCAAAACAGCAAAAACATTTGTCTGAAGGTTGATGACCTTGCCGTTTGAATGTGGAACGACCATTATCGTGAGTTTCTTGTCAAAAATATGGAAGAATTTCAAAAAACCGCGGCCAATTGCAGAAAAAAAGGCACCGATGCCATGTCCAATCCGAGTAACAATGTTTTTCTCAATTTTTTTATAATGACGTGTGCGTGCCACGAAAATCCTCCGATTCTTTGCGTCAGTATAACATATCCGCGCTCAAAGTGTCAAACCATAAAGCCTTTAAAAGCGATAAATATATGTTATTTTTTTCAATTTCTGCCATTTTTCACCAATCCTGGGATTCTTTGCAAAAATAAATTTGACTTTAAGAAAGTTCTGCATTATAATTATCGTTAGTTTAGGACACTTAAATAAGTTTATTCGCTTGGAACTCTGATCAAGACATTGGTCTGTCAGGGTTTTTTATTATTATTTGAACTTAAAAGGAAGAAAGCCATGCAGTTATTTGATACTCATGCTCACATAGGGTTGATTTACGATGACCCGATAGAACAGTTTCGCGTTATCCAGAAGGCAAAGCAGGCCGGTGTTGCCAGAATCCTGAGCATCAACAACGGTCTTGTGGATTTCAAGAAGGAATACAATATCCTCAAATCCATGAAAGGCATATATCATGCTGTCGGGGTAGGTCCCTCAGAGGTAAAGACACCTGGAACAGACTGGATCAACCAGATAGAGGAATACGTCAAGCTTCCGAATGTTGTAGCCATAGGAGAGACAGGCCTTGACTATTACAAGCAGTTCGGTGACAAAAGAAGCCAGATTGAGCTTTTCATCACTCAGCTGGAGCTTGCACAGAAACATGAGCTGCCGGTGGTAATCCACAACCGCAGTGCAGGACAGGATATTTTCGAGATTCTTAAGGACAGGCTTCCGGAAAAAGGAGCGATTTTCCACTGTTACAGCGAGGATGCAGAATATGCGAAAAACTGTCTTGACGCAGGAATGAACGTCTATTTCTCATTTGCAGGAAACCTCACGTACCGCAATGCACGCAACCTCCACGAGACTGTAATGAACGTTCCGCTGGACCGCATCCTCATTGAAACCGAGAGTCCGTTCATGGTGCCGACAGAATACCGTGAGAAAAAGAGGACAATGCCGTCTTATCTTGTCTCCACTGCAAAATTCATGGCGGACATGCTTGAGATTGATTTGGAAAAACTCTGTGAGCAGTTGTGGACAAACAGCTGCAGGATATTCAATCTTCCGGAATGACACTCTATCATCCTGTTTCCATAGGCAAGCTGGAACTACCAGGAAATCTCTTTCTCGCACCCATCGCAGGATACAGTGACAGGGCTTTCCGTTCCCTTTGCATTGAGCAGGGGGCAGCCTATTGCACTACGGAAATGGTGTCTGCGGAGGCACTTACACGCGGCTCAGGAAAAACAGAAGAACTTATGCAGAGGGCACCCAACGAGGAGCACTATGCGGTTCAGCTTTTCGGCGGCAATGCTGATGTTGTCGCAAGGGCAGCTGTCATGACACTTGAACGCACGGAATGCAGCTCCATCGACATAAACGGAGGATGCCCCGTACCCAAAATCGTAAAATCAGGCGCGGGATCCATGCTCACAAAGGAACCGGACAGGCTTTATGCAATCGTTTCCGCGACAAAAAAGGCGGTCAGGGAATACACCGGGGCACACCCGGAGCGCGGGGAAGTACCTGTAACAGTCAAAATCAGGAGCGGCTGGGATTCGGAGCACATGACATGGAGGGAATGCACGGAAGCGGCCATTGCATCTGGAGCGGATGCACTCACAATCCATGCAAGGACAAGGGCACAGGGATACGAGGGAAAGGCGGACTGGAACATACAGAGGCAGGTTGTGGAGCTGGTAAACGGCAAAATACCTGTGTTCGGAAGCGGAGACGCACATACCCCGGAAACTGCACGCCAGATGCTTGAGGAAACAGGTGTAGACGGCGTAATGTTTGCAAGGGGTGCCATGGGAGATCCTTTTCTATTTAAAAGAACGATACAATTCCTAACAACCGGGCAATATCAGGCCGAAACTATAGAAGAGAGGCTCAAGGCCGGTTTCAGGGAGCTGGAGCTGAACATTCAGGACAGGGGAGAAAAGGCAGCCTGTCTCTTGATGCGTAAAAAGTTCTGTGCATACAGTTCTGGAATCCGGGGCGGGGCACAGCTAAGGCAGCAGGCAGTTCATGCAGAAAGCGAGGAAGATTACCGGCGGATTTTTGCTGTGTATTTGCATGGCAAGGCTTGAGTAAATTCAAATTAAGGAATAGAATAGAGTATGTCTTTTTTTCAAAGTATAACGGACTTTTTTCATTCAATTTTCTCTGCTTCTTCACCGGAAGGCAAACAGAAACTGGCTCTTAAGCGCATTGAGTCAGAATTAAAGGCCACCGATCCGCAGGTTTACAAGGACGGAACAGTTCAGGTGACATTTGCAGAAGCCCTGAGAATTATGTTCAACTGCACTAAGCCTATCATGAACATACTTTCGGACACAATCTGCAGCCCTGACCTTGAAAGAAACCACCGCTTTACCGAGCAGCTGCTTTTGACAGGTTTCCCGCCGGAGATTCAGGAAATACTTGAAAGCCTGTCCTACGAGAAACGCAAGGCAGAAGCCAGGGAAGCAGAATCAATCAGCCGTTTTTTTGAGAGCGAGCACCGTCAGCTGGAAAAGGCAATCAAATACCTTAATACACCGGAATTTACAAAAATTGATGCAGTTCTGGACAACATCAAGCAGCTTTATGACATCTGTAAATTCCCTTATACCACGGTTCTTACCGTATTTGACCAGGGATATAACTCAAGCGACTCCTATAATCCGACATTCCAGAGTGTACCCGCCGAGCTTATAGAGACACCGCTGGAGGAGCTGTATTACGTTACGGCCGGAATGGATATCTCAAAGTCTACATGCAATGCCATCGTTGCCCTGTACCAGCTGTATCAGAACCCGAATTCAATCCGCGACATATCAGAGCAGACTCTTGCAAGCCTGCGTAAGATTCAGAGCCTTTTGCGCCATGTATTCACGCCGGAAACACTCAAAAACCTTATACGCGTTGCCAAGAAAGACTCCACTTACGAGCCTAAGAAAGCCGTTTATCAGGAGAATTCACGCAGGAAATACGCAGATTACCTTGAGAACCGTTTCCAGGTTGAAGGAACACGCCTAAAGGGAGAGCTTCAGGACGAGACAATCAGCCAGGAGCTTAATTTACTCTTTGGAAACGCAACGCTTCTGCCTGTTGTGGGATACAACAACGATCTTAGCAACCACCTTATCCAGAGCTCACCTGTTTCATTCATGTACGTGATGCCGATGCAGATCCTCAAGAACTTCCTGAACATGTACTATACCGAGCACATAAAGCCGCTCCTTAATGACATCGTTATCGAGGGATATTTCAGCAACCCTGCATACAAGAGCGAATTCTCATCATACGTGTTTGCCCTGAACGAGAGCACGGACAGGATCACTCAGTTTGAGGAGAAATTCCAGCGTGGAAAGCAGTTTGACGAGGCTCAGATCACAGGCCTTATCCGGGACAGCCACAAGGACAATATCTTCGTGAACCGCCTCAAGGATCTTGTGGACAACATAAACAAGACAGCCAAGGAACTGATTCAGGATGAGGTAAACCACGTATTCCATGTCTATAAGATAGCAGGAGAGATACTCCTTGAATCAAAAAAGGCAAATTCCGATACTATAAGCAATCTAAAAGTTCTGACATTATCATCAAGGAACAGGGACAACACCGAAATTCTTGAAAAACAGTATGGTTTATGGAAAATTTTCCTTGAAATAATGAAAAACTATGTTATCATAACTAATGTCGAGAAGAAATAAATGAGCCGGAAAAAGAAGTCCGAAGAGGAACAGAAGACAGTTAAAGATTTCTCAGAACCAGTGAAGACACCGGAAGAATACGAGAAGCAGATCTATGACCTGCAGCAGCTTCTGGAAATTTCACGCTCTCTCTGTACTACTCTGGAGCTTCATACCCTTATTGAGTCCATCCTTTACATTACAATGGCACAGATGAGGTGTCTCGGTGCAGGTGTCTTCATATTAAATTCAGCAGACAGCCAGGAACTTTTGCTTGGAAACAACTACAACGGATTTGAGGTTGATGCATCCATTAACTACACGATACCGGTTGATTCAAAGCTGGTGGCTCATTTTACCGCACAGAACACAGTCCTCACACTGGACGAGCTAAAAAAACAGCTTGGTTCAAATCCAGAGCTTAAGATTTTGGAATCCCTGAAACCTACGCTTATCGTTCCGCTTATTCTAAAGAACCATTTGAATGGTCTTCTTTTCCTGGGTGAGCGCATTTCCACCGGCGACAACGATGCTGGCTATACTCCATACGAGAAGAAAGAAATCTACACCATGGCATCCCTTGCTGCCATTGCAGTAAACAACGCTTCCCTGGTTGAGCAGTCTTCAACCGACATGATGACCCACCTCAAGCTCAAGCATTATTTCTTCAACGTGCTCACGGACAAGCTTGATGAGGCGGCAAACAACGGACAGAGCCTTGCGGTAATGATGTTCGACATAGACTTCTTCAAGAAATTCAATGACACATACGGACATGCATGTGGTGACTATGTTCTTCAGGAAGTTGCTCAGATAATCAAGAAAAGCATACGCTCAGCAGACATGGCATCAAGATACGGAGGCGAGGAATTTACCGTTCTTTTGAACAAGACCAACAAGAGAAATGCAATGGCTGTGGCCGAACGCATACGCAAAAACATAGCATCCCATGATTTCTTCTATCAGGGACAGCACATGAACGTAACGATTTCCGGCGGAGTTGCCCTGTTCGACGTTGAGCAGAATCCAGCTGTATCAGCAAAAGTTCTGGTTGATCAGGCGGATCAGGCCCTGTATTTCTCCAAGCGCAACGGAAGAAACTGCATTACTTACGCAGACTCCAAGGTTCTGGATTCCAAGGGAAAATCCAAAGAAGCCTGAATATGAATCCAATCCGCAGGCCATTCAAATATTCATACTACAACGCAACGCTTTACATCATAGGAATAAATGTCCTTATATATATCCTGACTGTTTTTCGTCCCGGGTTAACCTCTCTTTTGGGAATAAGCCCCAACGGACTGTTCAACGGGCACTTCTTATGGCAGCCTGTAACGTATATGTTCACGCACGGAAGCATTACACACATTCTGTTCAACATGCTGACCTTGCTTTTCTTTGGAACACCAACTGAAAAGGCAATCGGCACCAGGGAATTCCTTTTGATGTATTTTCTGTGCGGCATTCTGATAGGACTTATCTCTGTAGCTTTCTTTTACGGTCTTTCTGTTTATCTGGGCGGTGAGTATTACCAGATGATAATCTTCTATCATTATAATCTGATTGGGGCAAGCGGTGCCATCTATACCCTGCTTCTTGTCTATTCGGTTATATTTCCGAGGGCAAAAATCTTCATCTGGGGCATACTTCCTGTTCCTGCTCCGTTACTTATCATCATTTACTTTGTTATAGAATTAGTGAGTCAGTTCTCATCAGTGTCCAACACGGCACATTACGCGCATCTTCTTGGACTTCTTTTGGGCTGGCTTTATCTTGTAATACGGATGGGGATACACCCGGTAAAGGTATGGATAGACGCTTACAGACGACGGTGAACATCAGGATTCTCTTTATTACGCTTGTATCGGTCTTGCTTGCTGTAAGTCCTGCTTTCTCACAGCAGATTAACCAGTCAAGAAAAATCCGTATTCAGATATGGTCGGAGATGGATGCTTTTCCAGGTCATTTTGATGAGGAAACAGAGGATTCCACAACGATTGAGGCAGAGAAGATTCAGGAGAGGCTGAACGAGACACTGGAAACCGAGAACCGTGATGCGACGATTTTTGCCTATGCCATTGCACGTGCAAGGGAAATCGCTCCTTTTCTTATGGAAGGAATGATTCACGGCTGGACATTTGACTATGTTCCTTACGACAAGACACGTCAGGTTGATGAGTATTTTGAGTTCGGCAGGATACGGGAACTGGATCAGAGTGTTAATCCGGTGGTTTACAAGGAACCGCTTCCAAGGGCAGAGGACGGAAGGCTTTTATGCTGGGTTGAATGTGAGAGAAGTGCAGAGCAGCAGCTTTCTTTCCGGCGTTGGAAGACCATAACAAATCCTAAGGTAAAGGGGCATGGCTCAGCTCCGGTAGAGAAGGGATTTGAAGGCATTCAGGAGGCTTGCGCACAGGCCCTTAAGAATGCAGTCAGGGAATACTGGCGCACAAAAGTTAAAAACAAACCCAAAGAGATTTCTGGTACGGCGTTGCTGATTCAGGAACCAAGGGTTTATATAAAAGACGGCAACTATGTAGTTGACCTTGATTTTTTTCTAGAAACTGATAAAATAGTATCATACAGTTACTATTGAATTCTTTTTCCAGGAGGAGAATATTATGAAGAAAATATTTACCCTATGTGCATGTGCCTTACTGGCAGCAGCTGTAACAACTGCCCAGACAACTCCGACTAGTGTCGAAGAGGACAAGAACCCCAAGGTAGACATTTCTACCCAGGTACGTCAGATCGAGGACAAGTATGCAGAATTCCATCCCACTGCATCAATGGTTACACTTGATCTTGAATACACACCTCTTACAGGTGAAGTAATCATCAACTATACCTGTATGGCCGCAAGCTTTGATCAGGGAGAGGCAATGAACACCATCGATGCAATTCTTGAGGAATTCACACTCGAGAACCAGTTCACAAAGAAGCCTTCTCTTGTACGCAAGGACAGAACCCGCTACTTCAAGGATTCACGCGACATAAGGATGGCTTCCTACAGAAGATGGGTTCGCTTTGACAATCGCTAATAAATTCTGGGTTGGTATATAAAAATTGACAGATACAAAAACTCTATTAAAGAATCTGCACCCGCTTGAGATAAAGGTGCTGTTGAATTATAAAAAAAATGACAGGCTTACATCTGAACGTCTGCAAAAGGAACTTGGCTACAAAGAGGGCCATTCAAATCAGGCGTTCAGCTGGCTGTCCGGTAAAAATCTCCTCACGGAAGTAGAACGTGTTCCACATGTCTTCTACGAGCTTACTGATTTTGGCCGCAAGGTTGCAAAAGAAGGTAGTGCGGAAGAACGTATTGTAGCTTTCCTTAAAGAAAAGGGACCTCACACAATGCAGGAAATCGCCGATGCCCTTGGAATTGAATCAAAGGACGTAGGCTCTGCATTCGGAAGCCTTAAAAAAGAAGGCGTTCTTTCGATGGGTGCAGGTGCAAAAGCTGAATGCACTGGAACTCCTCTTCCACCCCGCATTGAGCAGGCAAAAAACCTGATTACACGTGCATTGAAAAAAGAAAACGGCACTATCGAATCCACCGAGCTTTCTCAGTTGGAATCCCAGATCATGCAGGGTCTTACCAAAAAGCGCGGTATTTCAGAGACTCCCTTTAAGACTATTGAACGCGAAACAGTAACATATCAGCTTACAGGCGATTCTGATCTTGTTGCACAGGAATTGAAATCTGCCGGCGTTACAGGAAACGAAATCGGAGAGCTTACTCCATCCATGCTTGCAAATGGTGACTGGCGAAAGGGAACTTTCCGCGGATATAACATTTCAATTCCACCGGCACGCATCATTCCGGGCCGCACGAATCCTTACGTTCAGTTCCTGGAGAGCGTAAAGGACAAGCTCTGTGCACTGGGATTTCAGGAATTTGACGGTCCCCTTGTGGAAACTGAATTCTGGAACGGTGATGCACTTTTCATGCCGCAGTTTCATGCCGCACGTGACATTCACGATGTTTACCGCATCAAGAATCCGACGCATGCAAATTTTATAGAAGAACCATATTTGACTAACGTCGCAAACGTCCATAAAAACGGTGGCAATACAGGCAGCCGTGGCTGGAACTACGAGTTCGACAATGAGTTTACACGCCGCCTTATCATGCGAAGTCAGGGCACTGTTTTGAGCGCACATCAGCTGCACAAGGCAGAGATTCCTGGAAAATACTTTGGTATCGCACGCTGTTTCCGCTACGACAAGGTAGACGCAACCCACTTGAGCGACTTCTATCAGACAGAAGGCATCGTTCTTGGTGAAAACGTAAACCTCCGTACACTCCTGGGATTTTTGCGCATGTTTGCAGTAGAGATTGCAGGTGCAACAGAGGTCAAATATGTTCCAGGCTATTTCCCCTTTACAGAGCCATCCATCGAGGTGCACATAAAGCATCCGAAACTGGGTTGGTTTGAGCTTGGCGGATCAGGCATATTCCGTCCAGAGGTAACAAAGGCAATGGGCGTTGATGTTCCTGTAGCCGCATGGGGAATCGGAATCGACCGCATGGCACTTATGGCTTTGGGCCTGAACGACCTGCGTGAGCTTTTCTGCGAGGACATAGAGCGCGTAAGGCTAAGAAAGGCAAAATTCTAGTTTTGAATTTTATAAAGATTGTCATTGCCGGGCTGCTTGAAGCTTTGCTGCAAGTAGACCCGGCAATCTTTTGTCTTCATGAAAGAATAGATAGAGATTGTCGGATCAAGTCCGACAATGACAAACAATCAACTTCGATAATTACATAACAATAAAATCTGACAATGACGCTGGCATTTCAACAAGGATTTGACGGCGTCTTTTTTTTAAGCCTATTTTCAGCTACCGATGGCAGCAATGGTTGCTGCTGCAGCTATGGCCGATGAACCTACAGCTGATGAAATGTCCATCGCAGTAAGCGGCAGCGAGCAGTTGACATGGGGTGTTGACCTTGACGACGGTAAAACAGGATTCAAGAATGAAGCCAGTGCAAAAGTTGAGGTAACATTTGCAAAGGCTGGAACAAAGTCAACAGAAGGCGAAGGCGTCTGGGCAGAGCTCGGCGTAAAGGTTGACGGAGATGTCAAGTATAAGAGTGAAAAAAATGAGACAGGTGGATTTGACGGCGGAAAAGTATCTGTAGACGTTGCAAAGCTCCACATCGGTGACCTCTACATCGGTCTTAAAGACGGAGGAATCCAGACTGGCGAGTTAAAGCTTCCGAGCGCAGTTTTCGCTGACTCAAAGGATGCACGCCTTGGTCTTTCAAACGTAGGACAGAAGGATGTTTCACAGGGTCTCGTAGCAGGCTATGGTACAGATGACTTCGGCATCGCAGTTGACTTCCGCTCAACTCCAAATGCAGCTTTCGGTTCATCAGGAACTATAAAGAAGGTTTATGAAATCAAGGAGATTTCTAGTGGTTATGTTTGGTGGGAAGTAGCTGATGACAAGGGAACAACAATCGCTACTTTTGATGATGACAGCGATCCATCAACAGATGAGATTCCTTATGTAACAAAAGGAACAGCAGCCAAGGGTTATGTGATTCTTAGAACAGAAGAATGGGGTGGAACAGGTGCTACTGGTACTGATTACTATAACAACCACTATGGTCTTAAGGCAGAAGTAGAGCTCAAGGATACAAACGCATTCGTTCCAGGACTCGGAGTCAAGGCTGGCGTAAGCTATGCATTCGAGGAGAAGAACCTCGGAATCTCTGCATCTGCAGGATACAAACTTGGAATCAGTGATGACCTCTATGTAAAGCCGACTGTAGCTTTCGCAGGTTCAAAGCTTGGAGATGGAGACTTCGGTGGAAACATCGGAGCAAGCGTTGTATTCGGATGGGGCGATCAGGCTGATGCAAACCCAGGCGTATACTACCTTGACAGCGATGACGAAACAAAGAAGGTAATTCCTGGTGTCAGCGTAGCAATGATTATGCCAGTTGCAGACGGTGTTACCGGTAAGAAGTTTGAAATCGTTCCTGCATTCTACTCAGGAGACATCGTTCCTGGACTTAAGGCCGCTGTTCTTGGAGACATCAATATTATTAAGGACACAGATCCGACATTCGGTGTAGCAGCTGGCGTATCTTATGAGCTTGCTGTTGGTGATTCAATCAAGGTAACTCCAAAGGCTGGATTCCGCTTTGCAAATGTTGACGGTGGAACATCACTTCCTGCCATCTCTAAGAAGAACACAGACAACGGCGCCTACACAGATGTAGCTGCTGCTGACAAGTCAAGCGATGCAGCAAACAAGGGTCTTCTTAACTTCAAGGCTGGTGTTGACATCTCTGGTCTCATCGAGAACACAACATTCGGTGCATACTATCAGTCACGCAACCTCAAGGCTGCAAAAAAGGCTGGTACATTCAACGTATTCGTAAAGGTTTCTCTGTAATCCCAAGCGAGCTTGAATACAAGCATCTAGCATGACTAGAAAACGGGCTGTCTGTAACAGGGCAGCCCTTTTGTTTGTTATATGATTATAAATAGAGCCTACTGAAAAAGTATTGAGAAAGAAAAGTCACACGGATTCGAAATTGCTAACGCAATTTCTGACTGTTGAATTGTCTTTTTATTCTCTTGCAATGCTTCTTTTTGCAGGCTTTTCTTTCAGCAGATTAAACTTAAGATTTGAGTTATGAACAAAAGATTGTCCAAATTTTAAAGAAAAATCGTAAGATTTTTCGAATCCGTGTGACAATCAAAGGAGTTTTATATGTCCAAGAGAATAATAACGGCTGTACTGGTAATCCTGTCGCTTTTCATGCTTTCCTGCGCATCATCAAGCCGGGTAACGATAGACAACCCGTATCCAGATTTCCTTGCGGACATTCCTCCCTTTGATCTGGAGCAGCCGTCATTCTACGGGAAGCTCCTGACCAAGCTGAAGCTTTATAGGGCACAGAAGCTTGCCCTCATTCCCCGCCGTAACCGCGTTGAGCTTCACTACCGCTCGGGTGTCAACGCATACTGCATAATAATGCCGCAGCATGCCCGCCAGACCATCATAGACTCAACAATCCAGTTCGCAAAAGACTGGGACGAGAAGAACCTTGTAGTTCAGAAGGCCACCGCCAAGAATGCCTACGGTGTAAGCCTCGTTGACCTGTGGTTCGGAGTGTCAGGCCCCATCAACGGAGCAGAGAATGTCCCGATGTACGTGAACTATCTCTTCGTGGACGAGAAGCCGTATCTGGTACTGCGTTTCCCCACAAAGCTCTGCAAGGACAGCCACGACCTTTACACCCCCTACGAGGAGATATACCTTACCAGGGAGCAGGCAGAGAAGCTGTGCACCATCCTGGACCAGTCCGCCCTGGAGGCCCTGGTAGAGCAGAACCAGGAGAAGACGATATACGAGTAT
>JAGADS010000189.1 GCA_017613485.1 Treponema sp. | reverse complement strand
TGGGTGTAAACCAGGTGCTCTCCCAGCTGAGCTAATCCTCCGCTAAAGTGATATAAAATTATCACAAAGATACATTTGTGTCAATAGCATTTTTCAGTTAATAAAAAAAATAAAAAAACTTGATTTTTTTCTGGATATTTGATTAAATATGCTTTATACTAACAAACAGGCTTTTCAGTAATGAGAAGTCAAAAAAATTTTTGGAGAAATAGTTATGAACAAAGTAGAACTTGTGGAAGCTATCGCAAAAGAAACTGGCCTCACAAAGAAAGACAGCGAAGCAGCTGTAAAGGCATTTGTGGAGACAGTATCAAAGGAATTGACCAAAGACAAGGACGTTCAGCTCATTGGTTTCGGAACATTTACAGTTGGTAAACGTGCTGCACGTAAGGGACGCAATCCTCAGACTGGTGAGGAGATCAAGATTGCAGCAGCAAAGATGCCAAAGTTCAAGCCTGGTAAAGCACTTAAGGATCGCGTAAACAAGAGATAAGGATACATCGGAATATTTTTCGAGTAACCTGAACCCCGGGCAGAAAAAGCTCGGGGAAATGAAAAAGGCCGCCGCAAAGGGGGCTTTTTTTTTGCATGTAGGAAAAAAAATTGGAAAACACATCGGAAAAAAAACTGGAAAATCAAAGGACATTATTTGCCAACAGACTTTCAAAACAATACAGGCTTCTTAGAAAGTGGGCACGCAAAAACCGCGTTACATGCTACAGGCTCTACGACAGGGATATTCCAGAGATTCCCCTGACACTGGACCTGTATACTTTTGTTCCCGAAGAGGTGACTGATAAATATTCAAATCTTATTAACCTAAAGGAACAGAATGCCGCCATAAGCCGGAATGACTCTTATTCATCTCAAATTCTTGAGGAAGATAAAAAAAGAACATATATCCATCTCTATCTTTATGAGCGTCCCTACGAAAAACCTGTTGAAGAAGAAAAAATATGGCTTGATGAAATGATAAACGTAACTGCACAGACCCTTGAAATCGAAAAAAGCCATGTGATAACAAAAACAAGAAAAAAACTTACTGGAAATGAAAACGGACGAACCGAGCAGTATGAGAAAATCGAAAGTTCCTCCGTAATTAAGGGAATCGTTCAGGAGCAGGGACAGCTTTTTTACGTGAATCTTTCTGAATACCTTGATACCGGCCTCTTTTTTGACCATCGTCCTCTTCGTGATATTGTACGCTCAACTTGCGCAGGAAAATCCGTTCTTAATCTTTTCTGCTATACAGGAAGTTTTTCTGTATATGCCGCGGAAGGAAAGGCACGCCGTGTGGAAAGTGTAGACATGAGCAAAACTTATCTTGAATGGGCAAAAGATAACATGCGTCTTAATGGTTTTGAGGAAAATGAGAAATATGTCTTTACCCGACAGGACGCAGTAGGATTCATAAATCAGAAAAATGCAGAGGTTCCGAACAAAGAAGGGACAAACCGCTTTGACATCATAATCCTTGATCCTCCGACATTCAGCAACTCAAAAAGGACTGACACTACGCTTGACCTGAACCGTGACTGGAGCACCCTGGTAAACAAATGCCTGAACATATTGAATCCCAAAGGCATTCTTTACTTCAGCACAAACAGCAGGAGACTAAGTTTTGACAGCTCACTGCTTAATTGCCCGGGAGAAATAAATGCACTTGACATCAGCTCAAAAACAGTCCCAGAGGACTATAGAAATGCAAAAATCCACAGGACATGGAAAATCTCGGTAAAAGAGAGTTTTTGAGATTGCCATAATCTGATAAACTTGCTATAGTTATATGAAATGAATTTTACAGATTTTGTATTGCAGGAAGAACTGCTCAATGGAATTTCAGACTCAGGGTATATAAGCTGTACACCGGTGCAGGAACAGGTTTTGCAGAATTCCCTGGAAGGACGTGACTTGTACGTTCAGTCTCAGACAGGAACCGGTAAGACTGCCGCTTACCTTATATCTATAATTCAGGAAATGCTTACAAGGGGAGAGGTATCTGGCAAAAAGGCCCTAATTATGGTACCAACCAGAGAATTGGCGGTACAGGTTCAGGAAGAAGCCCAGAAACTATGCAAATATACTTCGCTGAAATGTGACAGTTTTTATGGCGGTGTAGGCTACGACAGGCAGATTTCCTCACTGAAAAAAGGCGTGGACATTCTAATCGGCACCCCTGGTCGTGTGATTGACCTTCAGAAAAGCGGACAGATGAACCTCAGCTCTGTTGCATTCCTTGTAATAGACGAGGCAGACAGAATGTTCGACATGGGCTTTTATCCCGATTTAAGGGAGCTTTTAAAAGTGCTTCCTGTTCCGGAAAAAAGACAGACCATGCTTTTCAGCGCTACGCTCAACACTTATGTCAAGAATCTTGCATGGGAATATACAAGGAATCCTGCGGAGATTACAATTCAGGCGGAAAACATAACGGTTGATGAAATCGATCAGTCTCTCTATCATGTCTCAAGCAGTGATAAGGTAAAGCTGCTTCTGGGCATAATCACAAAGGACAAACCAGAAAGCCTTATTATCTTTTGTAATATCAAGAGAAGCTGTGAGGTTATCTCCAAGCGCTTGAATTACAATGGTCTTGAGAGCGAATTCATTATAGGTGACCTTCCTCAGAAAAAACGCCAGAACATCATGGACAGGTTCAAGGAAGGCAAAATAAAGTGCCTTGTTGCAACCGATGTGGCTGCCCGTGGAATTGACGTAAATGATCTTGAAATGGTAATCAACTATGACATTCCGAATGAGGCAGAGAACTATGTTCACAGAATAGGACGAACTGCCAGGGCTGGAAAATCAGGCAAGGCATATACATTCTGCAGTGAACAGGATGTTTATTCTCTTCCTGCAATAGAGCGCTATATCGGAAAACAGATTCCTTCCCAGGTTGCAGACCCGGATCTTTTGGCAGAAGACAAGAGTGAAGGTGTATATATCCGTACAGAAAACTATCATGAGGATTACAATGACAAGAGCGAGTACGGAAGAAAAAAACAGCGTGAATACGAGGCCAGAAAACGAAATGAAAAACAGGGCCGCGGAAAAGGACGGTATTCATCCAGAAACAAGGCCGCATCCAATGAATATAAGCGTGACAGACGTGTATATGGAGACGGAGAGGCCGACAAGCTTGCATCTATGTCAACAGAAGAGCGCATGAAGCTTTATAAGGAAAAATATGGTACCGGTTCTTCAGGGGCAAAGTCTTCTGGAAAAAAGAATGGTTCAAGCCAGAAAAATCAGGCCTCAAGAAAACAGCCGCAAAAGAATCAGAGAACGGCGGCACAGCACAACAACAATAAACGCAAGAATGAGCCTAATGTAAACAAGACACAGAACAAGACTCAGAAAAAGGGAATCTTTGCAAAAATAAAATCATTCTTTGGCGGAAAGGAGAAATAAAATGCTGTCAGTTTCAGATTTGACATTAAAATTCAGCGAGAAGCCTCTGTTCAAGGATGTAAACCTCAAATTCCTTAAGGGCAACTGCTACGGCATAATCGGAGCTAACGGAGCCGGAAAATCAACTTTCCTAAAGATTCTCTCAGGTGAGCAGGAGTATGATTCAGGACAGGTAAGCATGACACCGGGAGAGCGCCTTGCAAAACTCAGTCAGGATCACTTTGCCTTTGATGAATACTCGGTAAAGGAAACGGTAATGATGGGGTTCCCGAAACTCTATCAGCTTGGAAAAGACAAGGATGCCATTTACGAAAAGCCTGATTTCTCGGAAGAGGACGGAATAAAAGCCGCGGAGATGGAGGCTGAATTCGGTGAGCTTGGCGGTTACGAGGCAGAGAATCAGATAGAGCAGATGCTCTCTGGTCTTGGGCTTGAGGAAGAATTCCATGACAGGATGATGAGCGATCTTGATGAAAGCCAGAAAGTCCGCGTTCTTCTTGCACAGGCACTTTTCGGTAACCCTGACATTCTTCTTCTTGACGAGCCTACAAACGGTCTTGACTTGGAAAGCATATCATGGCTTGAGGACTTTTTGATTGAGTCAGAGAACTGTGTTATCGTCGTAAGCCATGACCGCCACTTCCTTAATGCGATATGTACCTACGTATGTGACATCGACTATGGAAAAATAACCCAGTTTACGGGAAACTACGATTTCTGGTATCAGATGAGCCAGATCATGCAAAAACAGGCAAAGGACCAGCAGAAAAAGCGTGAAGACAAGATGGCTGAGCTTAAGACATTCATCCAGCGCTTTGCCTCAAACGTTTCAAAGGCAGGACAGGCATCCAGCCGAAAAAAGGTCCTTGAGAAACTTGAGCTTGAGGAGCTTCCTGTTACAAGCCGTAAATTCCCATACGTGCATTTTCAGAGCGAGAGGGAAATCGGTAACTTTGTCTTGACTGCGGAACATCTGAATTCAAAAGACTCAGAGGGTAATGTACTTCTGAACGATTTTAACATTACGATTCATCCCGGAGAAAAAGTTGCATTTGTCGGTGTAGAGCATAATTCAATCACCTCGTTTTTTGACATTATCTCAGGAGAAACAAAGTGCGAGGGAGCAACAGTAAACTGGGGACAGACAACAAAACAGACATACATGGGCAGAGACAACAGCCAGTACTTCAACAATGACCTTAACATAACTGACTGGCTCAAGCAGTTTTCAAAAGATCAGGATGATTCCTACGTGCGCGGTTTTCTTGGAAGGATGCTTTTTACGGGAGACGAAAGCCTTAAGCCTGTAAAAGTTCTTTCCGGAGGAGAGAAGGTCCGCTGTATGCTCAGCAAGATGATGCTTAGCGGTGCAAATGTCCTTATTCTTGATGATCCGACAAATCACCTTGACCTTGAGAGCATAGAAAGCCTTAACCAGGGGCTTGTAAGGTTTAACGGCGTAGTGCTTTTCTCAAGCCATGACCACGAGTTCATAAGCACAATAGCCAACAGAATTATTGAAATTACACCAAAGGGAATTATTGACAGAATGATGAACTTTGATGATTATTTAAAGGACGAGCAGGTTAAGTCATTACGCAAGGAATACTATGCCGGTAGTGACAAAAAAATCCGCTTCTAGTGCAAAGGAAAAAAGGGGGAACTTGCAATGAATTTTTCTAGGAAAGTTTTGCTTGCCGTATTGCTGTCATTTGCTGCAATCTGGCTTGGAGCCGAAACATCTTCAGACGGTATCTGGCAGTACAGGCTGGATGAAAAAGGCAATATCACAATCACCGGAATCACCAATACAGAAACCGAGCGTTTGGTTATTCCTTCAACTGTTGACGGTAAAAAAGTTACTGGAATAGCTGACCATTCATTTTTCAGATATGATGCAGCCAAGGAACTGATTATTCCAGACACTGTTACTTCCATTGGAGTTTCTGCATTTGAGTCATGTACAGAAATCAAGAAAATCAGCCTGTCAAAGAATCTTACCTTAATTCCTGACCGTTGTTTTTCTGACTGTGAATCTCTTGAGGAAATCGTCATTCCAGAGAATGTCCGCATAATCGGATACATGGGTTTTGCAGAATGTGAATCTCTTAAAAAGGCTGTCATTTCTCCAAATCTCCGCTTGATTTTTGACTATGCATTTGCAGGATGCCCAGATCTTGACATTCATATTCCACGTCCTGTAGAAGTTGCTGAGGATGTATTCTACTCACATGATCTTGAGAAAAAGCCAAAGCTTCATGTTTTCAAGGGAAGTATGGCAGAGATTATCGCCAAGGAATACAACTACGATTTTGACTATGAACCGGAAGGATCTGAGGGAGATGTTCCAGAATGGTCAGATTACGAGGATTATCTTGGTGTAATCGAATCAATACCGCACATGGTTGGTGATAATATCAGCCAGGAGCAGTATCAGTATATCTTGAAGAGAATCTCAGCTGATCTTAAAGCTGTTGACTCAACACCGACTGAAACAGTAAAACGTACTTCTGACGGTCTTCTTGCCTGGTACTCTGACGGTGAGTTTACTCAGATTGCCGACATAACCGGTGATACCCCGTTTGTGCTTTCAGTTCTTTCTGATGATGATGAAAACCACATTCTCATTACCTATGCTGGAGTAAATGAATATGCAAAAGATTATGTGATGCTCTACATGTATCCAGATCTATATGAATCATACGAGGAGTATTATGACTCTTATGTATATGACCTGTATTACATTTTCAGCTCATGGTATTCAGGACCTAAACCTGGGTATGATGATGTAGTAATCAACGGTAAGGAATACCGCCTTGGATTCATAAACCTTTTAAGCCCTGATTTTGAGGTTG
>JAGADS010000188.1 GCA_017613485.1 Treponema sp. | reverse complement strand
TACTTTTACCTTGGAACCAAGTGCCCTGGTATTAAGATAATACATTCCACCTTCCAATGTAGTTGTTTGATCAAGCTCGACACCATTGGAATCAACAGCACGAACACTGATTCCCTGCACAGGAGCATTGTCCTCCGACGACGTTACAGTTCCCTCAACCCTTGCATAGTTTGGAGCCATGCCATAGCAGGAGGTCAGAGTACCAATTCCAAGCACGGTGAAAACAGATGTAACAATTCTCTTAAAACTCAAATTCATTTTTTCCTCCAATTCAAGATTTACAAACATTATACTTCAGGTCCATCCCTTTAACAAGATTTAAAGGCCTGATTATTACGAATGTAATCACTATTACACACGTAATACATTTTAATCCTTGGGGTGATAGAACTCCAGCTCAGGGTATATTCCCTGGATCATGCGGAAGTGTGTGTCGCGGGTCCACAGGGGAACATTGTACTTCATCGCACAAAAGGCTATCATCACATCGGCAAAGGGAAGCGTAAACCCGACTTCACGCAAGGTTTTAAGTATAAATCCGACCCCCTCAAAATCATATTCGTCAGTATGAAGAAGATCAAAGGTCATAAAGGAAGCAAGCATATCGTCAATCTCCTCGTTTGTTCTTGCTCCATGCAAAACCTCTGATTTTACGACTCCGCAGATTGCTATCGGCATTGAATCGATTTTTTTTGGCAGCTCTGAGTTACGGTCACGGTAATAATCTATAAGAATATTTGTATCTGCTAAAATCATATCATGCTTATCCTTCGCAATTCATTTATTGCGTCTTCGTCCACATCAATAGGACCGATTTCATCCATCACTTTCTTCCTGTCTCTTGTAGGCGGAGTTGGTGGCGTAACGTTCTGGCGGATTCTTGCGATGAATTCCTTGCGGCGTTTTTCCTGCTCCGGGGTCTGAGGCGGATTCAGTACCTTTTTTGAATCCTCAACAAGATGGTCGTAATCCTCTACGGTAATCATCACACATTCAGGGGCATTGTTCTTTACAACGACCTTGATTCCGTCTCTCTTTACTTCCTCGATGATTTTTCCTGCCTCACCTTTGTTAAAGCGGCTTATCGGAACAAAGCTTTTGAGCATTTTCGTCGCGGTCAGAGTATCATACATAAAAACCTCCTTAAATATATCGATATATTATGTGGTTATATATAATGATACATCTATCAGATAAATATGTCAATAAAATTATTGATAAACAGATTACATCTCTGAGAACTCAAAAAGAGGGATGGATTTCGTTATCGATTTTGACAACGGATTTATATGCCTGAATGACAAGCGGATGCGTTTAATAGTGTAGCCAAAATCCCATGTTGGAATTTCTATAGGCTCAACCTTTACGGCATTACTCCAGAATTCCATTTCCCTGCTGTATATCTCTGCCAGTTCAGGATCCTCCGGGGATGCAAGGGGATTAAAAGATGATTTTTCTATATGAACAAAATCAGTGTCCTGTGGCTCAACGTCAACCAGATAGGTGTAGGCGATATGGCTAATGCCTGTTGACTCATAATAGTTTTCTCCGCTGCAAAAATACTTTCCGTCCACAAATGCATATTTCTTGAATTCCAGGTCACCGTGCTGCCTGTAGTTTTTCTCGTAAAGCTTGTTCCCATCCCAGTCCATGAAATATGAAGTGAAGCTTACATCCTTGCTGCTCCAGTCATTTGGATCATACTTTGTCCTATGACCGAAATACAGGACACCTTCATCGCTGATTTTTTCCTTGCAGTAGTTGAATCCATTATCTTCCGTGCTTTCCTCAATAATATATGAGCAGATGAATTCTCCGTCTCCAGTAAAACGTGATAAATAGTCCAGGCTTTTACTTTCGTCGTGATTCTCCATGATCATGTCAACCAGGAATGTACCCTCGGCTGTTTCTATGCCGCTTCTTAAATAAATATACCTGATGTCACAGCCATCATACTTGCATGCCCAGATTTTCTTATAATTCAACTCGGAATCAAGCTGAACGACTGCCTGCTTTTCAAAAGTCCTTCTTATCTCCAGATATACATTGTCCTCAAAGGCGGCAAGACCTGTAAGCTCATCATTCTGGTTTGTATAAACCATGACGGAATTCTTTAAGTTACCGTTCAAATCGAATGACATGAGGAAAAGATCCCAGCCGGTTTCTCTAAAATTCACCTGACCGTTGAACGCAACATAAACAGTATCCTTTCCGTCAAAGGCATAGTACTGAGTCTCATAAGCACTTTGGTTTTTAAGGCTGTAGGATTTATATGCCACCACCCTGTCATCCTTAATCCTGAAGAATGCAAAGCGGTTGTCTGAGAATGCTGAATAAAGGGTGAGGACTATTTCATTCGGGCCAAGCGCATAAAGCTTAAGGAAATCGTAGTGCGAGTATCTTTCCTTGAACTCATAGTTATCAAAGCCTTCTACATCTATCTTGAGGGTTGAATTGTATCGGTTGCCGATGTATTTGTTGATGAAAATCGGAGTTCCCTTGGACAAGTCTGTGTGATTCATTCCAAGGACGGCCTCGTAAACCGTGTCACCGAAACTCACCATGTCCATCTCCATTGTGGCATAACCCTGCAGGACATTGATGGTTTTATCTGCCACATATTCCTTTTCTCCGGCAAAAAGCCCCGCACATGCAGACAAGATCACAAAGATCAGCAAAAATGTTTTTTTCATTTTAATCCTCCGGTTTTCATCTGTTTTGATTCTACTGTGTGTCAGTTAAAATATCAACATTTCATCCCACATAGAAAACAAAATCTTTCCTTGACCGCTGTAATATCCCATGTTATAATCTAATTATATTTTGGAGATTTTAGACATAGGCAACCTCTAAAAACTTAGCTGAGGTTGCAGTCGAGTTTAAAAGCCCGGAATTACGGGCTTTTAAACGTCGCATTTTCAAAGTTACCTCGAAAAACTGAAGTTTTTCGAGGTTCCGCTACGGAGGCTTGTCATGAAGAAATTTTTTATCACACTGGCACTTGTATTTGCATTTCCTGTTCTTGCATCTGCTGTAGAAGCTGAACATGGTACGATTTATTCTGTTAACGGATACGGTCATTTTGGAACCATGCAGGGATACGGCCTGGATTTTGGAGCAACTTTTCATACTAGACCGGACAATGACATTTCACCGATTATCTATTTCAGTTTTGGTTTTGGCGGTCTTGACAATAACTTCTATCTGGACCTGAATCTTTTAGGCGGCGTTTCATGGCATCTTACCAGTTTTTTCTATGCAGATCTTGCAGGAGGAGTCCAGGGATTCATGCAGCTGGGAGAGCAAAGCCAGCTTGGAGGAGCTTTTGTTGCTGATGCAAGTGTCCTCCTGCATTTAGCTGAACTTATTGGTCTCAGGGCTGGATGCATGGTTTCTTTCGGAACAAACGGCAGCTTGATTTCACCTCATGTAGGCCTTTCATCCGTGTTTGACTTCTCATGGCTGTTCAATTGACGATTGACTAAAGGGCTTTTATATTCTATTATATTGCATTATGACCGCTAACGAGTTACGTTCTAAATACATCGAATTCTTTAAAAGCAAAAATCATGCCGAGATTTCCGGACAGTCTTTGATTCCGGAAAATGACCCTTCTGTTCTTTTCACTATGGCCGGAATGCATCCTCTTGTTCCATATCTTCTGGGAGAAAAACATCCCGCTGGAACAAGGCTCACTGACTACCAGAAATGCATCCGCACAGGTGATATTGATGAAGTCGGAGACCCAAGCCATCTTACATGCTTTGAGATGCTGGGAAACTGGTCTCTTGGCGATTATTTCAAGAAGGAATCCATCGCTTATTCCTATGAATTCCTTACCAGCCCAAACTGGCTCGCACTTGATCCAAAAAAGCTCTCTGTAACTGTTTTTGCAGGTGATGAGAATGCCCCTCGTGACGAAGAGGCAGCCCAGATCTGGATGGACAACGGAATGCCTGAGGATAAGATTGCATATCTTCCGGCTAGTGACAACTGGTGGGCAGCAGGTCCTACAGGTCCATGTGGTCCTGACACCGAGATTTTCTACTGGGTAGGAGAAGGTCTTCCGCCAAAAGGCAGCAACAAGGGAACTGACAGCGCCAACTGGATGGAAATCTGGAACAACGTATTCATGCAGTATAACCGCGTGGATGAAAAGACCCTCCTTCCGCTTGAAAAGAAAAACGTTGACACAGGAATGGGGCTTGAGCGCACAAACTGTATTCTTCAGGGAAAGAACAGCGTATACCTTACAGAAGTTTTCCAGCCTATCATCGCAGAGATTGAAAAGCTGACCTCATACAAATATGGCTCAGACGAGGAAAAAGACAAGAGCGTACGTATCATCGCAGATCATATACGTGCATCCGTATTCATTCTTGGCGACCAGAGGGGTGTCTCTCCGTCCAATGTAGGTGCAGGCTATGTACTACGCCGCCTTATCCGCCGCACTGTCCGTCATGGAATGAAGCTTGGAATTGAAAAATCATTCCTTTCAGAGATTGCTGCTGTCGTCATAGAGAATTTCAAGGCCGCATACCCGGAACTGGAGCAGAACCGCGACAAAGTATTCAAGGAACTTACGGCAGAAGAGGATAAATTCCGTCTTACCCTTAAAAAAGGCGAGGCTGAATTCCAGAAACTTCTTCCAAACCTTATGAAAAATCCAAAGAAAATCATCAGTGGAAAGGTTGCATATAACCTTTACGAGACATTCGGCTATCCGCTTGAGCTTACCGAGGAACTTGGTGCAGAAAACGGATTTACGGTTGATGTCGAGGGATTCAAGGAAGCTGAGAAAAAGCATCAGGAACAGTCAAGAACGGTAGAGGCAGGAAAGGACAAGGGCGGTCTTGCAGAGCAGTCAGAGGCTGCCACAAAGTACCATACTGCGACACACCTCCTTCAGCAGGCCTTAGTCAACGTACTTGGAGATCAGGTTGCACAGAAGGGAAGCAACATTACAAGCGAGCGCATGAGGTTTGACTTTACCTTTGAGCGCCCCATGACAGAAGAAGAGATTAAAAAGGTAGAGGATATCGTAAACGAGAAAATCAAGGAAGATCTGCCTGTGACTATGCAGGTTATGAGCCTTGAGGATGCAAAAAATGCAGGTGCACGTGCTCTGTTTACGAATAAATACGGCGAGGATGTCAAGGTTTATACTATTGGAAAGAATCCTGACAATGACTGGTTCAGCAAGGAAGTCTGCGGAGGTCCACACGTTCAGCACACGGCTCAGATCGGAGATTTCAAGATAGTAAAGGAACAGTCCAGTTCTGCAGGTGTCCGTCGTATCCGTGCCGTGATTTCCGGTGGTTTACCGCTGGATTCTTGAAATTTTGCATTTTCCCCGTGTAACAAAAATCAAGCGGGGTTGTTATATTTATGAAACAGGACAGGCATTTAGCATGTCCGAAGTCTTTTGGTTAAAGAGGAAGGTTTTATGAAACGTAGAGCTATTGGAATCGCATTATTTTTGTCTATTGCTGTATCGGCTTTTGCTCAGAATGACCTGCAGCCACTGGCCGTGGTAAAGCTTAACAAGTCAGAGACAATTACACTAAAGCAGCTTAAAAGCCGTGTTTCAGCTCTTGAAAAGCAGGCTGAGAATTTAGGTTCAAAACAAACCCTCACAGTAGATCAGCGCAAGCAGCTTCTGGACACAATGATTCAGGAAAAGCTTATTATACAGGCTGCCGCTAAAGCAGGACTTTCCATAAGCGACTCACAGGTTGATGCAGCATTCATCAACTCATTTGCACAGCAGCTGGGTCAGCAGATTACGGAATCACAGCTTTCTGACCTCATCAAGAGTCAGACAGGCAAGACACTCAGTGAATTCATCCAGGCAACATACGGTATGTCTCTTGCAGATTTTAAGGCAACAATCAAGAATCAGCTTACCATGCAGCAGTACGTTCTTTCACAGAAACAGTCAGACCTGCAGAAGATTGCCGCAACAGACACAGAGATCCGCAACTGGTACGATGTAAACAAATCACAGCTTGTCAGAAGCGATATGCTCACTCTTTTCCTGGTAGTCGTTCCAAAGGGAAGTGATGCGGTAAAGGCAAAGGCAACAATCACAGACCTCCGCAACCAGTATCAGAAAGACAGCTCAAAGGAAGATTCCCTGGTGAATTCCGCAGACAACGGAAAAACCTATCAGGCTGGAAAAGTTCTTATTGAAAAGAGCTCTACAATGGCACAGCAGATGGGCTGGTCCATGGACAAGCTTGTTGAGCTGTTCAACCGCAGCATCGGATATGTAAGCCCTGTTGATGAGAATTCAACACAGTATCAGTTCTATGTCGTAAAGAAGAAGTATGAGGCAAAAATGCTCACTCTCAGCGACTTGATTCAGCCTGAGACAACCATTACCGTATACGATTACATCAAGCAGAACCTTACGGCACAGAAACAGGAAACTTACCTTACACAGGCTATTCAGGACATGGCAAAGAACCTTGACACAACAGCCAACGTAGACCGCAAGAAAACCGGTGCAGAGTTGACAAAACTGCTAAGCTGGTAGGTTCAAAGTGTCACGAAGAAAAGGAAGAATATTAGCTTTCCAGGCTCTCTACTCATACGATGTGGGTGGAGAAACCCTGGAGCAGCTTCTTAAATTGGAATGGGCAGATCTTAAGGAATCCGAAAAAGATGCGGATACCGTTGATTTTGCCCGTATTCTTATTTCCGGAACAATCAATCATATAGAAGAAGTCGATAATGCGATTAAGGCTCACTTATCACAGAACTGGGAATTCAGCAGGGTGAACAAAGTATCTCTTGCAATTCTCCGTATAAGCTCTTACTCGCTTTTGTTCCAGCCAGAAATTCATCCGACAATTGTCATAGACGAAGCCATAGACATTGCCAGGGAATATGGAGCAGACGAATCCTATAAGTTTATAAATGCGGTTCTGGACAATATCAGGAAAGAGAAAGAAAGTTGAATATTAAAAAGAAAAGTAAATCAGGATTACATACGCTTTTAAGACCACTGATGCTAATTGCGGCCTCGGTGGTTTTGTCATGTCTG
>JAGADS010000187.1 GCA_017613485.1 Treponema sp. | reverse complement strand
GATTTTAAAGAGCATCTGCATGGTTTCATCATAGATTGTCTTAAAGTCTTGCGGGTCTGTTGCATTCAGAGGCTTTAAATTGTCTGTCTGACCGTCCATATCTATATAACAATGCTCCGTTTAAAAGGTTTCAAAAAAAGTTCAAAGTTTGCGGTGGTTGAGCTTGTCGAAACCACAGGTCATTTCGACAGGCTCAATGACCGACTTTCAAAACTCAATGACCGTGAACAATGGCTCAAATATCGCAGATTTACACGCGCTTCCAGGTTGGTCCCTGTGGTGTATCGATGATTGTAATTCCTCGTTTTGCAAGTTCGTCTCGAATGCGGTCTGCAGTTGCAAAATCTTTGTTCTTTTTAGCGTCAGTTCGTTCTTTTACAAGTGCATCGATTTCTTGTGCTTCAGGGTCGCCCGAGTGATCAGGAAGAAGGCTCTTTGCTTCATCTTCAATCTTTTTCTGAACAACTGCTGCTGATTCAATGAGTTTAAGTCCGATTACACTGTCCATGCGGTCGATTAAATCAAGGGCTTCTTTTTCAGAGAGAGAACCATCTTTTAATACCTTGTTTACAAGACTGAGGGCAACTGGTGTCAAAAGGTCATTTTCAAGGGCCTGTTTGAACTGGTCAAGATAAGAAGAAGCCTTTTCAGAAAGTCCGTCACGGTTGTCTGCCTGAGCTTTTTTATATGTCTTGCCTTTTGAAAGGGTGATTCCACCTTTTGAAGCAAGCTTTGCAATCTTCTGAAGAAGGGCTGCGCGACCGTTCTTTGCACTTTCGAGAGCTTCGAGAGAGAATACCAGCTGCTTTCGGTAGTGTCCACCAAGAAGGAAGAATCTGTAATCCAGTGGTTCAAAACCTTTGTCTTTGAGAGAAAATCCCTTTTCTGGAGGAAGCGGAGTCTGGAGTGTGATAAAGTGTCCGCTGGACTTGCTCATCTTGCCGCCTTCGAGAATGAGGAATTCGTTGTGAAGCCAGTAATTTACCCATGGACCTTCTTTTCGGTCTTCTTCGGTAAAGCTTCCTTCACTCTGTGCGATTTCGTTGGTATGATGAACAGGAACGTGGTCGATACCGCCTGTGTGGATATCAAAATGCTTTCCGAGGTACTTCATGCTCATTGCAGAACATTCAATGTGCCATCCTGGATATCCGCGGCCCCATGGACTGTCCCAGGTCATAGCCTGATTTTCAAACTTTGATTTTGTAAACCAGAGAACAAAGTCTCCTGGATTGCGTTTATTTCCGTCGATAACAACTTCTTTTCGTTTTCCGGCACCTTCTTTTAATTCGTCGAGATTGAGGTTTGCGAGTTTGCCGTAATCAGGATATGTTGAAATGTCGTAGTAGAGGTTTCCGCCTGCCATGTAAGTGTGGCCGTTAGCTTCAATCTTTTTGATGAGTTCAATCATTTCGTTGATGTGTTCTGTTGCTTTACAGATTACATCAGGATGACGAATATTTAAGGCATCAATATCATTGATAAAAGCGTCTGTATAGAATTTAGCAATTTCGAGAACTGACTGATGGCGTTCTTCGGCTGATTTGAGCATCTTGTCTTCGCCATCATCTCCGTCGCCTGTAAGGTGACCAACATCAGTTATGTTCATTACATGCTTGATGTCATAGCCGAGGTAGCTGAGAGTTCTGTCCAAAGTATCGAGAAAAACATAAGCACGGAGATTTCCGATATGCGCATAGTTGTAAACGGTTGGTCCACACCCATAAAAACCAACAAAACCTTCATGAATTGGTTTAAACTCTTCCATCTTGTGTTCCATGGTGTTGTACAGTCTTAATGCCATCGTATTCTCCTGTGTAGATTGAAGGTTGAGTAGCTAATTCTACATGTAAAATTGTCTTTCAGCGAGAACACTGACTCAAAGCAAACGGCTTCCGCGCTTCGCTTGTGCAGATGTTTGTTTGAGTCAGAACCTCGCTTACGCCAATTTTATATTTATTCTCCGTAACTCAACATTCATTCTTATAGTTTCTTTATAATATAATGAAAATGCCACTTGTTTTCAATGTAAGAAACTGTGAACTAAGAATATGCTGTTATTGTATAGAATAAAATTTGACAATTGGGAGATGTATATTAGAATTTGTTCTATATATGGAAGTTATAGTTTAATTTTGGCTGTAATGTTCCATAAAATCACTTATTTACGAGGTGCTCATGAAAAGAATGGTAAAATTAACTGGTTGCGTGGCGGGATTTTTGGCAGTGTTCTCGCTATTTACGGGGTGTCTTCCTAAATCAGAAAAATCTGGAGGAGGAACATCTTCTTCAAGTTCGAAATCTGTAATTAAAATTGGTTATGCACAGGCAGGTCATGAATCTGACTGGCGTATTGCTAATACAGAATCGTTCAAAAACACTTTTACATCTGCAAAAGGATATGAATTCTATTTTGATGATGCAGATGGTTCTGTAGAAAAGCAGGTTGCGGCTGTAAAAGATTTTATTGATAAGAAAGTTGATTACATTGTTCTTGCTTCTGTAGTAGAAACTGGTTGGGACGATGTTCTTGCTGATGCTAAAAAAGCCGGAATTCCTGTAATTCTTTCTGACCGTCAGATTAAAGTTGCTGATGAAAGTCTTTATTTGTGTTGGGTCGGTGGAAACTTCTTGAGAGAAGGCCGCGACAGTGTAAAATGGCTTGAAAAATATCTTGATAAAACTGGAAAGGCTAACAAAAAGATCAATATTGTTGATATTCAGGGGGCTATGGGTTCTTCAGCTCAGATTGGTCGTACAAAAGGTATTGAAGAAGGCGTCCGAATGCATGACAACTGGAATCTTATTGCCCAGCAGTGCGGTGAATGGAGCGAAGATATTGCCCGCGATGTAATGAAAGACATCATTGCAAAAAAAGGTATTAATAATATCGATGTTGTATTTGCAGAAAATGATAACATGGCCTG
>JAGADS010000186.1 GCA_017613485.1 Treponema sp. | reverse complement strand
TAGACTGCAAGATAATTCGCCTGGCTTTCAAAATAAAGGATTTCGCTTTGTGCAAGGTTTATGGTTTTGGATGCGGTCTGGAATACAAAATGCCTGTTCATTCCATCAATTTCTTTTTTACAGTCATTCAATACATTGCGGAGTTCATCAGCAAGATATTTTTTTCTTACAAAGGCAAAGGGATGATACTTAAAGCTGTCGTATACAAGCTCGTCATGTGCTGTGACAAAAACAATAAGTGTCTGGGCTTTCTCCTGGGTAAGCATGGATGCAACCTCCATTCCGCTCATACCCGGCATGTCGATGTCAAGAAGAAGGACATCAGGTCTTTCCTGAGAAGAGGATAAAAATGATTCTCCGCTGGAAAAAGCCTGCACCTTGCATTGAGGAAATTCCTGTCTTATAAATGAAGCAATTTCTTCCAGTATTTTTGCTTCGTCATCACAAACCGTAATATTCAATTAACTTACCCAAAAAAAAGGAGCCTTCGTTTTTTGGAAGACTCCTCTTGTCAATATGTCATTCGACTGAATTATTTTTTTACACCAGCCATTTCCTCTGGATGGAACACCTCGTCGAACTTTTCTGCAGTAAGGAAACCGAGCTGTACGCAGGCATCCTTAAGGGAGATGTTTTCCTCATAGGCTTTGTGGCTTGTCTTTGCTGCGTTCTCATAGCCGATGTATGGATTCAACGCAGTTACCAGCATCAGGGAGTTGTAGAGGTTGTGGTGCATCTTCTCCTTGTTTGCTGTGATTCCAACTGCACAGTTGTTGTTAAAGCTTACGATGACCTCTGCCAGAAGACGTACTGACTGAAGGAAATTGTATGCAATCACCGGCATGAATACGTTAAGCTCAAAGTTACCCTGACTTGCGGCCATTCCGATTGCAGTGTCATTGCCCATTACCTGTACGGCAACCATAGTCATGGCCTCGCACTGAGTCGGGTTTACTTTTCCAGGCATGATTGAGCTTCCGGGCTCATTCTCAGGAATGTGGATTTCTCCAAGACCGTCGCGGGGACCAGATGCAAGCCAGCGTACGTCATTTGCAATCTTCAGGCAGTCTGCGGCAAGAGCCTTTACAGCACCGTGTGCAAAAACGATTTCATCCTTGCTTGTAAGGGCATGGAATTTATTTGGAGCCGTTACAAAGTCTTTTCCTGTAAGTTCTGACACCTTCTGTGCAACAAGAGTATCAAATCCGGCCGGAGCGTTTAATCCTGTACCGACTGCTGTTCCACCAAGTGCAAGCTGCTTGAGGTAGGGAAGTGAAGACACCAGCATTTCCTTGTCGCGTTCAAGGGAAGTCCTCCATCCGGAAATCTCCTGACTGAACTGAATCGGAACTGCATCCTGAAGGTGTGTGCGTCCGCTCTTTACGATTCCCTGATTGTCCTTTTCAAGCTTCTTGAATGTATCTACAAGAAGGTCGATTGCAGGGAAAAGCTTATCCTCAAGCTCCACAACGGCCGCTATGTGCATTGCTGTAGGGAATGTGTCATTTGATGACTGGCTCATATTGATGTCATCGTTCGGGTGGCACAGTTTCTTTCCTGCGATCTGGTTGGCACGGTTTGCGATTACCTCGTTGGTATTCATGTTGCTCTGTGTGCCGCTTCCTGTCTGCCATACAACAAGAGGGAAGTTGTCGTTCAATGAGCCGCTGATGACCTCGTCACATGCTTTTGATATTGCATCAAGTTTTTCAGAAGTCATTTTTTCAGGCTTAAGCTGGTTGTTGGCAAGAGCCGCTGCTTTCTTTAAATATCCGAAAGCCTTTGTTATCTCTCGTGGCATTGTCTCGATTCCGACACCAATCAGAAAGTTCTCGTGGCTGCGTTCTGTCTGGGCACCCCAAAGCTTGTCTGCGGGAACCTTTACCTCGCCCATTGAGTCATGTTCAATACGGTATTCCATCATTATCTCCTGGAGCCTTTGTCAATTAAAAGTGAAGCTGGCTGATGATGTCCTTGAGGGTATCAGCACTGTGCTTTAGGGATACGATTTCTGCATCAGTAAGTGGAGCAACCATGCGGTTCTTTATTCCGTCACCGCCTACTTCTGTAAGGATACTGAGACAAACGTCAGAGATTCCGTATTCTCCGTTGAGCATTGTTGATACAGTCAGAAGAGAATCTTTTCCAGCTGTAAGGCAGTTGCAGAGCTGTGTAACTGTTGCACCGATACCGTAGTTTGTGCATCCCTTTGCCTTGATGATGATTCCACCTGATTTGCGTACGTATTCCTCAATCTCGTCATGGTTGAGCTTCGGGAGGTTTCTTCCCTCTGCACATTCAGCGTACTTGTCAACTGGAATTGTACCGATGTTTGCCAATGACCACGGAACAAAAGAAGAGTCACCGTGCTCACCGAAAACGTATGCGTGTACGTTAACCGGGGCAACATTGTATGTGTCTGCCAGCTTTGTGCGGAGACGTGCTGTATCAAGCATTGTTCCTGTACCAAAGATGTGATTTGCAGGAATTCCTGAGTATTTTACGAACTGATATGTAAGGATGTCGACTGGGTTTGCAACGATGATGTAGTTTGCATTTGGAGCAACCTTTGTAATCTGGGCGATAACGCTCTTTGTAATGTCAACGTTGATCTGAGCCAGGTCCAGGCGTGACTGTCCCGGTTTGCGTGCTACTCCTGAAGTAAGAATTACGACATCAGAGTCTTTTGCATCATCATAGTTTCCGTCGTGAATGTTGATGGCTTTGGTGTAGGGTGTACCCTGCCTCATGTCCATTGCCTCGCCCATAGCACGTTCTGTGTTAATGTCGATAAGGACAATCTCTGAAGCAACTCCCTTGACGATGAGTGCATAAGCTACGGTTGAACCAACCTGTCCCGCACCGATAATTGTGATTTTGTTAGCCATTGTAAATCTCCTGTTTGACAGCCACTGTATTATTTATTTAAGAAATAGGCCATGACCGGCCCATGAATATCAACGATATTCAACGTATATTATACTTGAAAATACGGTGTATGTTAATACCTTGTTCCCAAAATCTTGAAAAATTTCGGAGTTTTACCATTGACTTTGGACTTGATGCGTGAATTACCCGGAAAGTCAAAATTTACTGCTCTACTTGTAGCACTTGAAAAAATTTGCTATTATTTTTCTTATCGTCTTTTGGCGGAACTGTCATACGGCAGCTATATTTGAATTTCTGGAGTCTTTCCGTGAAAAAACTAAAAGTTTTATTTTATATAAATATTTTTCTTGCGGTCATCTTTACATTTCTATGCCTGTCATTCAGGGCTGACATATCTCTTGTTGCCTTTCCACTGTCATTAATCTTTACGATTGTGCTCGCCTATGTGACTTTTGTGGTGCTTCTGAAAAAGGACGGTGTCCTGCACATGGATGCCATACGCCGCTTTTATCAGTATGAGCCTTTTGTCTATATCAGTGCATTTGTCCTTCAGAGGGCAGGTAATTACGGACAGCCGTATCTCCTTGACGTGTCGCAGGCCATAGTCTGGACACTTATAACCATCCTTTCCTTTGTAATACTTTATTACCTCAACGAGAAAAGGGTTTATTCACTAAAACCGGAATGGGAAGAGATACATAAGAAAAATCCACGCCAGAAGGCAAAGGGCCTCAAGCGTGTTGGAATAGAAATCCTTGAATGGGTTGATGCCCTTATTCAGGCTGCATTTACAATAGTCCTGCTTAATATTTTTGTATTCCAGCTGTACGAGATTCCGTCTGAGTCCATGGTTCCGACATTTTTAATCGGAGACCGTGTGGCTGTCGTAAAGACCATGTCCGGTCCGAAATTTCCGCTTTCTGATGCAGGTCTTCCTTATCTGCAGGATTACAAGAGGGGAGATGTCGTTGTGTTCAGGAATCCACATTATTCAAATGACAGGAAAAATGAGGTAAAGACATTCATGTCTCAGTTCGTGTACATGCTTACCCTTACTCTGGTTAATCCCAATAAATTCGATGAATACGGACGGCAGAAGGCTGATCCTCTGGTTAAGAGGGTTACAGGGCTTCCTGGTGAGCAGCTTTTGCTTATGGACGGGAAACTTTATTCAAGGACAAGGGACTCTGATTTCAAGGTTGTTGACGAGGATTCCGGTTGGGCCTTGTGGAATATCAATGATATGGATTCCTCTACAAAAGCAAAGGTTCAGGATATACTTCCTGCTCATTTGTTTTATCCGAAGATGCTGGAGATTGAGCAGAAGCGCCGTGATCTGAATCTTGAGGATGCAAAAAAAACATGTGAGGATCTGGCAGAAAGATTCAATTCGATAATTAAGAAAAATGGAATTCAGCCAAGTTCTTCTCTAAAAGAGATATCAGGAAGGGCTCTGTTTGTTAATGATCTTTTCACCCAGGCAGGAAATCATACTGTTTCTCTTTTAACAGAGGAGGGTGGCGGTGAATGGTTTGACAGTTTCCTTAACTCATGGCACAAGAACATGACAAATCTTTCCGCCTATACTGAAAATGGGCCTGTCACCGGAGATCATCTTGTTGGAGGTGATCTGTATTCCGATTCTCTTTTCCGTTTGAATTTAATGTGCAAGATTCTTTTTGGTCAGATTGTCGTAAGGACTGCAGAGCTTTTGTCTGACGGCGTTTCTCCCTCTGACTGGGATTCTGATGTGGAGAGGACTTCTTATATCGATGCAAAAGATGACTTGTGTGAGTATATTGAACACATGGATGCAAGGAATATGGGGCTGTTTCCTGCAAACAACTCTGACGGAAGCCCCTCTTATATCCCGGATAACTGTTATTTTATGATGGGAGACAACCGCTTTAACTCTCTTGACATGAGGCATAGATACGAGAAATCGATTAAAGATCTTGTAGAAGATGATCCATATTCAGTCAAGTATGGAAGCTACCTTGAGCCGCAGTATGTAAGCCGTACACGTATGCTGGGAAAGGCAGTGCTCAGGTTCTGGCCGTTGGGAAGATTCGGAACTCCGGGTAAGAACAACATCTCTGGAAAAAAGTAAAAAAAGGTGAAATACGTAATTTGTCACACGGATTCGAGATTGCTACGCAATCTCTTTAAATGATTGGAGTTTGTTATTCACGTAATGCTGTTTTTAAGTCAACAAACTTTAAACCTTTTTACAAGTAGAAATGCCGTAGGCATTTCAAATCCGTGTGACAATACAAAATAACAGGACAGAAAGCAATAAACCTTTATCTACCGCAGCAGTTCTTGTATTTCTTTCCGCTTCCACATGGGCAAGGATCATTGCGTCCTACCTTGGGCATTGTGCGTGCTACAGTTACGCTCTGTCCCTGTCTTCCGCTCTTCATGCCTGTATTGGCTGCTCCCTGCTGTGCCTGACGCGCGTTGAATGCCTGCTGAGCCTTTTGTGCCGGAGAAATCGCTGACTGTGCCTCCTCGTGCTGTGCGTTCATGTGCATCTGGGGAACCTGTCTTCTTCTCTGCTGCTCGTCTGTCTTTGTCTGAACCTTTACCTTGAATATTCTGCTTGCCACCGAGTTGCGTATGGAGTCAAGCATTACGTCAAACTGGTCAAATCCGTCATTCTTGTACTCTGTAAGCGGGTTCTTGCTTCCGTATGAGCGCAGGTATACTGCCTCACGCAGACCGTCAAGATATTCAAGCTGGTCAAGCCATTTTTTGTCTATCATCTGGATATACTGATAGCGGATGAACATGTTGAAATTCGGTTTTCCGACAAGCATTTCCTTCTGTGTGATGTCGTTCTGAAGTACAGCCTCAAGACCTTCTTCCGTAAGCTGCTCCGGGCTCAATGTCTGGCCGAATGTGTCATGTATTCTGTCAGTAAGCATTCTCTGTGCATTCGGGTTTTTCCTGTTTGCCCTGTATTCTTCAAACATCTCTGCAACAGTTTCCTTTGCATTGTTCATTACGCGGGTGCTCAGGTCATCATCGGCAAGAAGTGAATCCCTCTGCTGATAGATAAAGTTCCTCTGCTGGTTGAGTACGTCATCATAATCCAGGAGGTTCTTACGGATCTCAAAGTTACGCTCCTCAACCTTTTTCTGTGCCTTTTCTATTGACTTGTTGAGCCACGGATGGTCAATCGGCTCTCCTGGCTTCATTCCTACAGAGGACATGATTTTCTTCATCCTTTCTCCACCGAAAAGCCTCATAAGGTCATCGTCCATGGAGATATAGAACTTTGAGCGTCCCGGGTCACCCTGACGTCCAGAACGTCCACGAAGCTGATTGTCGATACGGCGGCTTTCATGACGCTCTGAGCCTATGACATAAAGGCCACCAAGCTGCTTGACTTCCTCGTAGTCCTTCTTCCACTGTTCCTTCTCAATCTCAAGGGCGGCATTGTACTGCTCCTGTGTTGCCTCTGTTCCAGCTCTCTTTCTTGCCCTCATCTCCGGGCTGCCACCGAGCTTGATGTCTGTACCACGACCTGCCATGTTGGTTGCAACAGTTACTGCTCCCTTTGCACCAGCCTCTGCTATGATTATGGCTTCCCTTGCGTGGTTCTTTGCGTTCAAGACCTCGTGGCGGATTCCGTGGCGTGTCAAAAGTGCTGAAAGATGCTCAGATTTTTCAACTGAAACGGTACCGATAAGAACAGGCTGTCCTTTCTTGTGGCATTCATCAACTTCCTTTACGATTGCCCTCCACTTGTCATCCTCGTTCAGGTATACCTCGTCATTCTCATCTTTACGTGCAACTGGCTTGTTTGTGGGAATTGCAACTACGTCAAGCTTGTAAATCTTGTTGAACTCAACAGCTTCTGTTGCGGCAGTACCCGTCATGCCTGAAAGCTTTGTATACATGCGGAAGAAGTTCTGGAATGTTATTGTTGCGAGTGTCCTGTTTCTCTGTGCAATCTTGAGGTGTTCCTTTGCCTCAATTGCCTGATGAAGTCCGTCACCATAGCGGCGGCCCTCAAGAATACGTCCTGTAAATTCGTCGACAATCTGAACCTGTCCGTCCTTTACTACATAGTCAACGTCATTGTGGTAAAGAACATGTGCACGGATTGCCTGTGTAAAGTAGTGCACGAACTCAAAGTTCTCCTCGTCAAAAACGGTGGTATCTGCCGCAATCAGATTGTGCTGATGCAGAATGTCGTTGATTTTGTTCATACCGCGGTTTGTGAAAGAAATCCTCTTGCTCTTTTCGTCAACCTTGTATTCTCCAAGCTGTGCCTCCCTCTGCTCAGGAGTCATGTCAACCTCATCGGGATAGTCGTTTGTCTTGGGGTCTTTCTCAACCTCGGTGAACTGATTTACGTATTTGTCAACCTCATGGTATTTGTAGGTGTCGTCTTCTCCCTGACCTGAAATGATGAGAGGAGTACGTGCCTCGTCTATGAGGATGGAGTCGATTTCGTCAACAACACAGAAATTGAATCCCCTCTGGACTTTCCTGTTCATGTCTATCTGCATGTTGTCGCGAAGATAGTCGAAACCAAGCTCATTGTTCGTTCCGTATGTAATGTCGCACTTGTATGCTTCACGGCGGGCTTCGTTGTCCATGTTGGCAAGTATGCATCCTACTGTCTGTCCAAGGAATTTATATACACGTCCCATCCACTGGCTGTCACGCTCAGCAAGATAATCGTTTACGGTAACAATGTGAACGCCTTTTCCGCTGAGAGAGTTCAGGTATGCGGCAAGAACGCACATAAGTGTTTTACCTTCACCGGTTTTCATTTCCGTGATGCGTCCTGAATGCAGTACAAGCGAACCCATGATCTGCACTGGATATGGCTTTTCACCCAGCACCCTGAAAGCAGCTTCCCTTGCAAGTGCAAATGCCTCCGGAAGAATGTCATCCAGAGTCTCACCTTTTGCAAGACGATCCTTTAAAACCTGTGTCTGCCTGGGGAATTCCTCATCCTTAAATGATTGTGCCCAGCTCTCCTTTGCCTCAACCTGAGCTAAAATCGGCTTTAATGCCTTTACGTCACGGTCATTCTGTGAACCGAAGAAAAATGTTAAAACTTTATCAAACATATTGACTTGAGCAGTTCCCCGCTATATGCCGGAAACCGTCCTCCTGAGTTGTTTTTAGAAAGGGCAATCAGAACCCACTCCATTGTACATAATATATAGAATTTTTTGTACATTGACAATATGGGCTTTATTCTTTATTCTGTATTCTGTTATGAAAAACAGTATAAAATGGCTTTTTACAGGCCTTGCGATATCTTTATTAATCTCATGTTCCCCCCAGAATCAGTCAGCCTCACTTGAGGAGACCGAGATTTTTTCCCTAGAGTACGGTAATTTTGAGGATGAGCTGAATGTGTATGATTATGCAAGAATAGGTGACATAAACCTTGATCTTGCTATGTATGACGGTTTTTTCTATATCTCCAATGCAGAGTCAAAGAAAGTGATGGAGCTTAATTCCTACGGAGACCTTCTTACACTTTTCTACAATGAGGAAGTCACTCCAAGACCTTCATTTGCGATAGATGATGAGACCGTGGAAAATGCCACAAGAAAGGCAATCGAGTATCCGTTCAACAAATTGAGCAAGATTGCGGTTGACGGAAGAAAATATCTTTATGCCGTTGATTCCCTTCCAGAGGAAAGACAGGAGATGAATGAGACTGAAACACAGGTTTTAACCCAGATTGTTCTGCGTTTTGACGGTGAGGGAAAATTTGTTGATTATATCGGACAGCAGGGGCCTGGAGGAACGCCTTTCCCCTATGTAAGGAATATTTATGTTACCAGGGATAATGAGCTTGTCGTAGTCTGTCATAATGGCTCCGGATTCATTGTCTACTGGTTCTCGATGAGCGGATACCTTCTGTTTACGGTACCTATCAGCAATGATGTTGTTCCAAGTCCTTACACTGATGACCAGAAAGCCTACATAGAGATAGAAAACGTGATTCCAGATTCTGATTCACGGGTTTTGTATGTAAATGTAAATTATTACGCAGAGCATATCGATGAGTCCAGCCACATGCAGTCAGGAATTGAATATGACTCAAGCCAGATTCATGTCCTCAATGTGGAAACAGGAAGCTATGCAAAGCCTTTGTCGATCTTGCCGTATGAGGAGGAAAATGTCAGCGACTTCTCCAGCACGACATACAAGATTCCATACGATTTCCTGGGTGTAACTGAATCAGGATGGCTTTTCTTTATACTGAGCACGGAGAAAGGATTTGTTATTCAGATGGTTCAATCCAATGGTCAGAAGATTCTTACGGGGCATCTGGATCTGGATCGCAGCAAAATGCTCTATTACACATTTGCACTGGACAAAAGCGGCATTCTTTCGATTCTAAAGATTCTTCCTGAAAAGGCCGTGATAAGCTGGTGGAGGACGGATTATCTTCTGCAGTCGGTTCTTACCGGCGGCAAATAATCGGGAGGGAATATGGCTTTTGGCGAGGACATGATAGACGGTTATCCTGACGGGGAAGAGCCGCTTGTATTCCACCACAAGAACGGAGAATTCAGGGAACTGGAAAAGAAACAGTGGAGGGATCTGGCTACAGGTCAAAACCAGCCCAAGAGGGGACTTTTCCGTGTACTTGTGAGCACAAAGATGAACCGCATGATATTCATTGCCATGGCGATGTGCTTTGGCCTTGTGTTTGTCCTGAATCTGCTGATGAATAAGCCGAACGAGGCAACTGTAAACGGAGTGTACTGCAACCTTTCTGCTATGTCATTCAATGACACTCTTGTCGTAACCACCGAATGCAGGATATCCTCAAAGTCTAAGGCATACAGGAGAAATCCAAAATCCAGGGAAATCAGCATCAGTGCAGTGGCGCTCAATTCCCAAAATAATGAGTTTTACATAGGCGATGATAAGGTTGAGGTTAATGAGCCGGATACCGCAATACCTTCAGTCATAGAATATGAAAACCATGATTTGGAGGACATGGATATTGAAAACATAAGGGTTACGGTTGAATCAGCCGGGCAGAGTGAGGAGATTACCTGCAAGATAGACAACAAAAACAAGGTTAAAAGAATCAAATAATTGCAATCCAGTCTTTCGTAAACTCTTTGTTTAAGGTATGGAGACTATTGTTCCGATATTGATAGCAGGGTTCTGTTCTTTTTATGACAGGGCGCGAGGGGAATCGAATTATGGAACAGTTTTATTGTCTTTCTGTGGTAATGAATGTGATAACTGCCTTGGTACTTATGTACGGAATTGACTTTACAAAGGAACAGGCTGAAAATCTACCAGTACCTGCCGAAAAAAAATCTTCAAGAAGAAAAACCAGCAAAGAAAAAAAAGAAATAAGCTTAGACTGCAATCTCCTGAATAAAAAATCATTCAGACTCATTGTGGGAATCATAGCCGTTGTCGTTGGCCTCATGAAAGTGCTTTCTGTATATGAGGGAATTCCTGTCATCGGAGATCTTCTTCCTGCAATTGCCGGACTTGCCGGTGGTGCATCAATTTTGCTTGAGTATTATGCGGTTTCTACAAGTTCTGATGATTTTGAGCTTGCGGACAATATAAAGGCTGTTTTCATTGATTCACGCAAGTATATCGGGGTTTTCTGCATTGTGGCTGCAATCCTGCATTTTGTATTCCCAGGTGCATTGCTTTTGTAGGAGTAAGAGATGTCAAAGGTTTCTATTGCAGGAATTGCCCATTACGGAAGGAAAGTTCTTATAGCCCACAGGAATCCTACAGGACAGATGGGTGGACGCTGGGAATTTCCTGGTGGAAAAGTTGATGGAGAGGAAACTGATCAGGAGGCCTTGATCCGTGAGTTCCAGGAGGAATTCGGTATTGATGTCGTGGCAGGATCTCTGATTGCAAGCGCGGAGTTTTATCATAACGGAGAGAAAGTAGATTTACATGCATATACGATTCAGGTACCGCACCGGGGAGATGAAAATCCCTATGTCCTGACAGAGCATACTGAATATATGTGGGCAGACATTGATTCAATTCAAGGTCTGGATTTCGTGGACAGCGATAAACTCATTTATCCTTCCGTGCGTTCATTTGTTTTGAATGAAGGGGCTTGATATGTTTTTTAGGAAATTCTCTTCCGTTGCATTTTTAATTGCATTTCTTTGTCTGTTTTCTTCATGCTCAAAAAAGAAAGTCATAGATAACGCAAGCCTTAATCAGGCATCCCTTGTTCCCGGAGTTGAATGGGCTGTTGTTCAGGATCCTTATGTGGCATTCAAGGAAAACCCCGGCTTTGATGAAACAGTCGTCTCTCATGCACGCCGAGGTGAAATATTTGAGGTAAAGGGAAAGACCACCGTTACAACAGGAAAAGGCTCCTCAAAAAGAAGTGACACCTGGTACAAGTTTGAGCCCGGATGGCTTGAGGCAAACGTTGTGATGATCTACAACAACAAGCTCAAGGCAGAAAGAGAGGCCACGCTTCTTAAGGATTAGTTGATTTCAAGATTTTCTCAGCAGCTTCTTCCTGCGTTATATCCTGAAACTGTTCCCTTGTCTTAAGATTCTTCAGTGTGCATTTACCTGAGTCTGACTGTTCCTTGCTCATAAGAAGACCCCATTTCATGCCCTTGCTTTCGGTAACCGCATACTGCCTGTTCATCTTGAGCGTGTCCGGGAAAACTTCAACTGAAATTCCCCTTGCCCTTAGTTTTGAGCCCAGTGCCTGATACTGAATCG
>JAGADS010000185.1 GCA_017613485.1 Treponema sp. | reverse complement strand
TTACCCGAAAAAGAAAGCTTTTGGAGAAGCAGAAGGCAGGTAAAAAACGAATGCTCATGGCAGGTAACGTGGAGCTTCCTCAAAGTGCGTTCCTTGCAGTTCTTAGGGAAAAGGAAGACAACTGAAAATGGAAGGTATAAAGGCCGTTGCATTTGACATAGACGGAACTCTATATGCAGACTGGAAGCTGAATGTGCGGGTAGCATTCTATTTCTGCCGTCATCTTCCTTTTTTTCTCCGCTATAACCGTGTAAGGAAAAAGATGCACAGGACTGCTCCTTTGGCAGACTTCTATGAGTATCAGGCAAGACTTCTGGCCTTTGCAATGAGAACCACCTCTGAAGAAGCCAAGTCAAACATCCAGAAAATCTGCTATGACGGATTAAAACCCTATTTCCGCCGTATAAAGCCGTATCCTTATGCCCGGGAATGCATGGAAAAACTCAAGGAAAAGGGCTATAAAATAGGAATTCTCTCTGATTTTCCCCCTGAACAGAAGGGTGATATCTGGGGAATGAGAAAACTCTGCGACGTTTGTATAGGGTCTGAGGAGTCCGGGGCACTTAAACCCTCAAAATATCCATTTGGCATTCTGGCTATGAAACTTGGGGTAAAGCCAGAGGAAGTGCTTTATGTGGGAAACAGCATAAGGTATGATGTGATAGGGGCTCTTAATGCGGGGATGAGAAGTGCCTATCTGCTCAAGGGATGGCGGAAAATTTTCAATAAACCGCCAAAAGATGTTGATATTTGCTTCAAAAACTATCGCCAATTACTTGATATTGTGCTATAATAGAATAATTGCTATAATATGGCTACAGTCGTGTAGTCTGTTTATATTAAAGATATGATCGGGTGGAAAAAGTCGTGATTCTAGCTATCGTAGTCTCAGCGGCACTTGCTGCTGTTATAAGTATCGTTATTACTCAGGTTTCCAAAAGTCAAAACACAATGGATAAGGTCAAGAAATATGCCGACAGGCGTCAGGCTGAATTTGACGGGTATTTCAAGACCGAAAAGGAGAACATTCAGCTTTTGAGGAGTGAGCTTGAAAGCAAGGATGCCCAGGCAAAGGCGGCTGTTAAACGACTTGATCAGCAGAAGGCGGAATTCGACAAACTGGTTGAAGGCCTTCAGGTTCCCATTGAAAAGGTGAATTATATCACCGAGAAAGTTGATTCGTATGACAAGGCATTGCGTGAGCTGATGGAAATGACCACCGCTGTAGAGGAAGATTTGCAGAAGGTCAAGGATGAGGCCCATGTAATTGATGTATTTAACGGCAGGCTGAACGATCAGAACAAAAAAGTAGCTTCCATCGACAGGCAGATTGGTGCACTCGTCCATAAATTCACAGAGTCAAACCAGAATGGACTTAAGCATCTTGGAGACTCTCTTCTTGAGGAATATGAAAGCCGTGCCCAGTCCATTGCAGATTCTACCCAGCATGCAATAGAAGAAAGCCGTGTAATCATGAACAAGATTGCCGCTGACATAAAGGATACATACGACAATGCCGCAGAAAGGGCTAGCCGTCTTGAAGATGCCGCATTCGAGAAGCTTCAGAAAAATTCAGATGACAGAAGTGCCGCACTCATGGAGGAACTCGGAATCCAGACCAAGCAGCTTCAGGCACTTATCGACAGCCGCATCCAGAACGCACAGGAGAGCATCAACGAGCAGACAGAAAACTTCAACGCTTCTCTTGACGGTCAGAGAAAAGCATTCGAGAAAGAATACAACCAGCGCATGGCAGAGATTTCCGCAGAGCTTCTCGGTCAGGCAAATAAAATAAACAAAGACTTTACAGAGCGTCTTGAAAACCTTGAGCAGTTTGTTGTTGACAGAACCAATGCACTTGACAATACATGCAACGAAAAGACAAAGGCACTTGCACTTGCATTTGATGAGAATTCTGTGAGCATTGCATCAATGTTCCAGGAAAGGTCTCAGGATCTGGAAAGCCAGTTCAACGAGAAAATCCAGAATCTTGTACAGGCATTCAAGCAGCGTTCAAAGGAATTTGAGGACGAGTACAAGCAGAGAAACGAAAATCTTTCGCGTACATTCGATGAGCAGACAAAAGAGCTTGAGAATACATATCAGGAAAAGACTGACAATCTTGTCTCTATGTTCACCGACAAATCAAAGATCCTTGTTGATAACTTTACCGAGAGGACAAACGAGATTTATTCCGAGATCAACGAGAAGACCGGCACACTCAATTCTGAGGTTGAGGACCGCCTGAGGAAAGTAGAGGATAATGTTCTTCAGAAGATGGAGAATGTATCAGCATCCCTTGAGGAACGTACAAAGGCCATCGAGGATAATGTCTATGACACAACCGACACGCTTTCTTCTGATCTTACCGGACGCCTTGATGACCTTGAGTCAATGGTTACACAGCGCACAGAGGATTTGAGTGCCTCAGTTGAGCTTAGAACATCAAATCTTGAGGAACACGTTGCAAGCCTTACAGAACGCCTTGAGACATCCGTAGAAGACCGCACGAGAACTCTTGAGGAAAACGTAACCAATACTATTGAAACTCTTTCCGCTGATGTGGAGGAACGCACGCAGAATCTTGAGACTTCTGTTCAGGAACGCACGCAGAATCTTGAGGATGCAGTCAATTCCACGCTTGAAAAAATCACGTCGGCCGTTACAGCTAAAACCAGCGGTGTTGTTGAAAGCCTTACATCAAAAACTGATTATATCGAAAGTGACTTTAACCAGAGAATCAGTACACTTACTGACGATATGCACACCCGCACGGATAACCTTGAGAACGAGCTCAATGAAAAGACTTCTTATCTTGCCGAGGCAGTACATACACGCACAGAGGAACTGGAGGATTCTGTCACAAATAAAATCCAGGAGATGACGGATTCTATTCAGGCTAAGACGAATAACTTTGATGTTTCTGTTGACGATACGGTTGAAGAGCTTACGGAATCAGTGGAAACACGTACACGTGAGGTTCAGGAAAAAGTCGGACAGGTATTGCAGAACCTTACAACATCACTCAGTGAAAAAACTCAGTGGCTTGAGAATACACTTAACGACAGGACCAGTGCACTTACTGTTGCGTTGGAGACACGTACTCATACGCTTGAAGATCAGATACGCACACGCACCGATGACCTTGAGGAAGAAGTCACAGGAAAAACCGGGCGCTTTGCTGAGATGGTTGATTCAAAGACACGCGGAGTTGAGGAAAAAATCTATCAGCGGCTCGATGACCTTGCAAGCCAGATGGAAACCAGGACTCAGAGCATCGAGAATGTCTATAATCAGAGGGCACAGGAACTTGAGGAAGCAATCACAAGCCGTACGGACAGTGTGGAAGAGTCTGTTACCAAGCGCACCGATGATCTTGAGGAATACGTAAACAACAGGACCCAGACTGTGGAAGCCGCATGTAAGCAGCGTATAACGGCAATGTCATCAGCATTCAACGAAAAGGCATCTGCACTTGATACGGACATTAAAAAACGTGTTACGGAGCTTACTGATTTACTCAGCGACAAAAACTCAGAGTTCAGCACGGAGCTCAAGCAGAAGACATCTGCACTTGCAGCTTCCCTTAATGAGATTACAAAGAATCTTGAGAACGAAATCACGGAGAAAACATCACTTCTTGCAGAGCAGATTGAGACACGCACTACTTCACTTGACAGCGACATCAAGCAGAGGACCTCTTCACTTGCAAATGCATTCAACGAGCGCTTTACAGTACTTGATACCGACATCCGCGAGAAGACAGGCGACTTGAATATCAGGACCACGACAATCAGCTCTGACATCAAGAAAAAGACCGAGGCCCTGGAGGCATTGCTCAAGCAGAAACTGGATGATATGACTTTCAATGTCCAGCAGGAAACAGAGAATGCCATCGACCGTTACCGCAGCACCACGGCAAGCTATGAGCAGGATGTTGAGAACCGCACAAAGGAACTGTATCAGGCCTTGCAGGACAGGACGGCAATTCTATCTGATCAGATAAACGACAAGTCCGGATCCCTTGAGGTGGGAATCAACCAGAAGATTTCCGCCATGATTGCAGAGGTAAAGGAACAGGCAGACAAGGCAATCGCACAGTATGCAGAGACAACAGGAGCATACACACGCAATATAGAGACACGTACCGCAGAGCTTCAGGCTGCATTGGAGGAACGTACCGTTGACCTTGAGAAACAGATTAAGGATACGTCAGGGGCACTTGAGGTACAGGTAGTCGACCGCCTTAATTCTCTGGTGGAAGACGTAAAGTCACGTACAGATACTGCAATTGAACAGTACAATGAGCTGACAAGCACATATACACAGAATCTTGAGGATCGCACCGCAGAACTGCAGAGTGAGCTTGAGGACAGGACATCGGCACTTCAAAGTGAAATCGAGGACCGCACAGGAAATCTTGAGGATACCCTGGAAGTAAAGACAAGTTCTTTGCAGGATATGATTGAGACACGCACCGATTCAATGCAGGAGCTTCTTGAGTCACGCACAGGAACGATTGAGCAGCAGTTTACAGAGCGCACCAAGGATTTTGAGGACAACCTCATGGATAAGGCTCAGATTCTTGAGGACATGATTGAGGACCGCACAGGAAACATCGCAGATCTTCTTGAAAGCAAGACCGGCTCAATGAACACTCTTCTTGATACACGCACAGGAGACCTTGCACAGGAATTCAGCAGGCGTATACAGAGCATCGAGTCAGAGCTTACTGAGAAAACCGGCAATCTTGAGGAAATGGTGGCAAACAAGACCGGAAACCTTCAGGAGCTGTTGGAGAGCAAGACAGGCTCAATGCAGGAAATGATAGAAAGCCGTACAGGTAAGCTGCAGGAAATGCTTGAAAACCGCACTGATTCAATGCACGAGCTTTTGGAGACACGCACGAATTCAATTGAACAGGAATTTGCTGATCGTGTTCAGGACTTTGAGTCAAATATCATGGACAGGGCAGAGAGCATCGAGAACATGATAGAAGACCGCACAGGTTCTCTTGAACAGCTTTTAGGCAGCCGCACAAGCACCCTTGAGGATCAGTTTGCAGAACGCACACAGAATTTTGAGGGTAAAATCCTTGGCAAGGCACAGACTCTCCAGGACATGATAGAATCAAGGACAGGCGGAATTGAAGAGGATCTCCAGAAGAAACTTCAGGACATTGATGACCTTGTAAACGACCGTACAGGATCATTGCAGGAACTTGTTACGGCAAAAACAGGTGCACTTGAGGATGAGGTTTATTCAAAAATCGAGATGATGCAGGATACGCTTCAGTCAAAGACAGGTGATCTTGAGGATGCTGTGAATGAGCGTCTTGCAGAGCTTCAGGATAATGTGTTCGGACGCACTGAGACTTTGACGAATCAAGTCAACGAAAGAATCATTCCTCTTGAGGATCTTGTAAACGAGCGTTCTTCCGTAATCGTTGATAATGTAATCAATAAGACCGATGAGCTTGAGCGTACTGTAAACGAAAAAACACAGGCACTTGAAGACAGCCTTAATCAGAAAACCGATGCACTGCAGGAAGAAGTATATTCACGTACTGACAACCTTGCAGATGAACTTGATCAAAGGACAGCTTCACTTGCACAGGAACTTTCAGATAAAACAGGCAATCTTGAACAGGCACTTAACGAAAGGACCGGAAACCTTGAGCAGGCACTTAACCAGAAGACAGACAATCTTGAGCAGGAACTCAATGAAAGGACAACAAGTCTTGCTCAGGAACTCAATAGCCGCACAGAGGCTGTTGCAAAGTCTGTACGTGACATAACGGAGAACATCACCGGACAGGTTAACGAAAGGACAACAACATTGCAGGATAATGTGGAGAACCTTATCTCAAGCCTTGAGAATTCTGTTCAGGAAAGAACGCAGAATGTTTCGGTTGCAGTTACTGACAAGACAGACTCTCTGTTAAGGATGATTGAGGAACGCACCGGCACGATGGAAAGAAATGCCAACGAGAGAACAGAGCTTGTTGAGCGAGACATCAAGGACAGGACTGCTTCACTCGAAAAATCATACACGACAAAATTTGCAAGCCTTTCAAAAATATATTCAGATAAGGCAGCTTCAATAACAAAGGCAATAAAAGTAAATGCAGGAGCATTGGAGAAGGATCTTGCCGCCAAGATTGAAATGCTTACAAAGAATGTAAAGGAAAGGACTGAAAACCTTGATCAGACTGTAAACCAGTCAACTTCAAATATGGAAAGCAATGTTATTGGAATTGTTTCCAGACTTCAGGAGGAACTTGACAAAAAGACTTCCGCTCTTGAGGTTGCAGTACGTGAAACCAATTCTGATGCATCCGAGGCAATTACAAGAAAGGTAAATGACATTACTTCTGATTTGATGGAGAAGGTAAACAATCTTGAGGCGATAGTTGAGGAAAAGACAAGGAAACTTGAGGAAGATTCCAATGCACAGATTCTTCAGTACAGGGATTCAATGCTTGCCACACTTCAGACAGCACGTGAGACTGCTGCAGAGCTGGAGCAGACTACAATCGGTAACACAAGCCGCCTTGACGACATCGAGAGCAGGGTACAGGTTCAGGTTCAGCAGATACAGCAGAAGTATGACGGTCTTTTTGATGAGGCATTCAGCCGTGCAGAACAAAAGGAAACATCTTCATACGAGAAATACAAGGAAATGTCAGTTTCTCATTTGAATAAGTACAAGTCTGAGCTTCAGGTATTTGTCTCTGACATGCAGAAGAACATTGCCGATTCACTTGCCGATGTACAGAACCGTGCAGATTTGATGAGGACACAGGTTGAGGATGCAATAGCCGACACCAGGGCACAGTATGAGAAATCAATCGAGGAGTCTCATGCAATAGCCGCAAGAATAAACGAGGAGACAACACTGTCTTCTGATAAGCTTGCAAACTTTGACAGGGAGATGAAGGAACAGTTTACACTGTTTGATGAAAGCCTGAGCAAGGCAATGAAATCAATCTCCATGGACTATGAGAACAAGCAGTCTGTGTTCCTTGCAGGTCTGGACAAGCAGCTGGACAAATACAAGCAGGAAATGGACTATCGCTTCAACAAGCTTAACACAGCAGGAGCCGATGTAGACAAGCTTGAGGATGCCCTTAGAAAAATCATGGATCAGGCACAGAAACGTGTTCTGGGAGACTTTGAGAAATTTACCACTAGCGTTTCAAAGAATCATGTCAACTTTGAGACTTCACTCAAGACAAGAAGCGACAAGCTCAAGGAAGAAATTGAGACACTTGAGGTTACACTTGAGGAGCTCAAGGAAAAATCATATTCAACTACAAGCTCACAGCTCAAGGTGTTTGAGGATACCTTCACGGTTGACCTTAAGAAACGTGAAGAAGCAATCAACCAGCAGCTTAACGAGTGGAAGAATAAGTTTGACACACGCATAGAAAACTTTACGAACACCTATGAGGAAAGCAGAAAGGATCTTGAGACCCGCTATGCAGATGAGTTGAAGAACCGCATCACCGAGATTCAGACAAAGACAACTGAGCAGGAATCACGTTTCCAGGCCGCATTGCAGACAGGACAGAGTACAATCGAAAACCAGATTAACACTGTGAACCAGCGTCTACATGATTTTATCGAGCAGTACCGCACTGCATTGAAGAATACCACTGAGCAGGCAAATGCAGTACTCAAGCAGGAAAGCGACGGATACAACCGCAAGGTTACGGAATCTCTTGCAGAAAACCTCCGCACGATGAACGCACAGTTTGCAGACATCAAGTCAGAGTTTGACCAGAAGTACAAGAATAATGCGGCTGTTTTGGATGAGACAGTTCAGAACGTAAATGAATTTAAGATGCAGATTGCAAGACAGCTCAAGGAAACAAATGAGAAGTACGAGCAGGATCTTCAGTTCTTTATGCAGAAACAGCAGCAGAGTTACGCGGATATCGATTCAAAAACTCAGGAATCAAGACAGAAGGTTCAGGATGACATCGATGTCCTTACCGACAAGGCAGAGGCAGCTCTCAAATTGTATGAAGACCGCTCTGGACAGATTCTCCAGCAGCTGCAGAAACGCTACGAGGCAATGGTTCAGAGTACCCAGGGAATGCTTCAGGAGGCAACAGGTCAGGCAGACCGCCAGATCAAGGAGCTCAAGCATAACCTCAAGGATACTGTGGATGCTGACAAGCAGGCCTATCAGCGCATGATAGAGCACTTGAACGATGACACGAATGCACTTCAGATCCGCATTGATGAAATCAACAAGGGCATCACACGCTTTACTGCACAGACAGGACTCTTTGACAAGGCTGAAAAACTCAAGAAGCAGCTTAATGAGTCAATTGATAATCTTCAGGAAAAGATTAACGGATTTGCAAGCTACGAGGTAAAGGTAAATAACGTACGCCAGATGATAGAGCAGGTACAGCAGATGAGCGCGGATATCGACAACCGTATATCCAACTTCAATGTGCAGAAAAATCAGCTTGACAGTCTGGATCAAAAGTTCAACCGCCTTATGGCTCTGAGTAATTCAATGGACGACAAGATTGCAGAGCTCAATGTTACAAGTGACAAGCTTGTCAACATGCAGGTTACGGTCCGCAACTACCAGGATTCGCTCAACGGTATTCAGGCTCAGTTTGACAGAATCGAAACCAAGGCAGAGACAATCGAGAAAGTTGCAAACAATGTTGATAATACGGCAGACCGCATTCATGATCTGGAAAGAAGGCTTGCATCATGCAATACCCAGCTGGATGATCTCCCGGGACAGCTTGAGGAACTTCAGGACGGCATCAACATAATCATGAAGCACAATGACAATATCAACGAGGCCGTGGATAAGCTTTCTTCATTGCAGCAGATTCTGGATGAAACTGAGGAACGCATGGATGCCCTTAATGAGACAAAATCCGGTATTCTTGGAACAGAGGAAAGACTGCAGCAGCTTGCAAAGAATGCAGATAAGCAGATTGGAGTCCTGCAGACTATCTCAAGAAGCAATGTTGCCAAGAAGAAAAAAGATCAGGAAAAGGCAAAGAAGGGTGGCGGCATAACACCTCAGGTTCGTGAAAATGTAAAGGAACTCAAGAGGATGCACTGGTCAAACGAGGAAATCGCCAACAGTCTTGGAATATCAGAGGAGGCCGTAGAGCTTATTCTGGAGATTCCATCTGATGACGAATGAGTTTTGAATTGAATTTTTATTTAATTTAGGGTATAATGGAAATATGGCTAAACCTAAGACAGAATTTGCAGTGAATCAGAAGGTTGTATACCCAAGTCAGGGTGTCGGAACTATCACCGATGTTTTTCGTCAGGAATTCAAAGGTGAGATGATTTACTATTACAAGATTTATATTGAAGTTTCTGACATGTACGTAATGGTACCTGTAAAGAATTCTGCTAAGATGGGTATTCGTGCGATTGTTTCAAAGAAAGAGGCCGAAAAAGCCATTGAAATGATCAGCGAGGAATTTGAGACACCGACTTCAGACTGGAAACAGCGCTATCAGAATAATCTGGATCTCTTGAAAAAAGGCTCAATTCAGGACATTACGGCAATCGTAAGAAGCCTGTATCACCGCTCAAAAATCAAGGAACTTCCTATACTTGAACGTAAGCTTTATGAAAATGCGAAAAAACTTCTTGAGGACGAGATTTCCGAGGCAATGGGAATTTCCTCAAAGGAAGTAGAGGCTATGTTGCATGCAAAACTTGAGCCTCTTGGATTAAAGCAGGAAAAGAAGTTTGCTATAAATCCTGATGACGAGGATGACGATGAGTTTGATGACGATCTTGATGATGATTCAGGACGCTCAGATGACGATGATGACGGAGATGAAGACGATTTAGAAGAGGATGATGAGGAATAATTCTCTGGCAATAGTAATTCTTGCAGCCGGTTCTTCCTCCAGAATGGGTGGCACCGGCAAAAAAGAGTTTCATGCGCTGGGTAAAGGAACCGTTTTGTCTTCCAGCTTCAAGGCGTTCTTAAATGCAGCGGATTTGATGCATGTTTCAGAAATGTTGACTGTAATCTGCTGTGTGCCAGGTCTTGAAGAAGAAACAAAGAAAATCCTGTTTTCTGATCCTGAGCTTTCGAGTAATAAAGATTCCATACATGTAGATTTTATTGCAGGCGGTAAAAGCAGACAGGAGTCTGTTTATCTGGCCCTTAGTTTTCTAAAAGATAAAATACAAGACAACACAATCGTTCATATTCATGACGGTGCTCGTCCTTATCTAACTTCGGATTTAATCGTGCGCATCACAGAGTCGGCAGAAGAATATGGAGCGGCAGTTCCAGGTCTTGTTCCTGTTGACACGCAGAAAGTGATAGATGAAAACTCTCAGATAGAATGTCACTTGAAGCGTGAGAAATTGATTGCAGTCCAGACTCCACAGGCATTTGAATTTGGGACAATCCTTAAGTGCCATGACCTTGCAAAGGACAGCGGAAATGTATTTACAGATGATTCAGAGATTTGGGATGCATATCCAGAGATTACATGCTCAAGAAAAGTTCATGTTGTTCAGGGGGAGGCAGAGAACATAAAGATTACGTTCCCTAAGGACATACCGGAATCTCAAGGCCTGGTTAAGAATAAAGGGGAGAATATGATTCGCATTGGATTTGGAACAGACCTTCATGTCTTAAAAGAGGGAAGGAAATTTATTGTAGGCGGTGTGGAGATTCCTTTTGAAAAAGGCGAGGAAGGACATTCCGACGGTGATGTGCTCCTTCATGCCATATCTGATGCTCTTCTGGGTGCAAGCGGACTTGGTGACATAGGCTCGTATTTTCCCCCTGAGGATCAAAAGTGGAGGGATGCTGACTCAAAGATTCTGCTAAAAAAAATATGGAATGATGTCAGAAATAATGGATGGTCTCTTGTGAATCTTGATTCTGTTCTGGAGTTGGAGAAACCTAAGTTCCTGCCATATCGTGCACAGGTAATAAAGTCTATTGCAGAAATTCTTGAGGTAAAAGAAGAACAGGTTTTTGTAAAGGCAAAGACAAACGAAAAGCAGGATGCAGTGGGAGCGGGATTAGCCGTTAAAGCCTACTGTACCTGCCTTCTTGAAAAAACTATTTAGCCGGGAAAAGCTTCCTGAAGTCAACGAGAACTTCCTTGCTGTCACGTGCTGAATCTATGTCTGTAAGCTTGTTGCGTTCGCGGTAGAATCCGATGAGAGGTTCTGTCTGCTTTCTGTAAACGTCCAGACGGTTTGTGATTGATTCAAGCTTGTCGTCATCGCGGGTATAAAGCTCTCCACCACACTTGTCGCATTTTCCTTCTACCTTTGGCGGCATGAATTTTACATTGTAGTTTGCACCGCAGCTCTTGCATACACGGCGGTTTGAAAGGCGTGCGATAATCAGCTCGTTGTCAACCTCAAAATTCACAACCTGAACATCGCTCTTGATTTTTTCAAGTGCCTCTGCCTGAGGAATGGTTCTTGGAAATCCGTCAAGAATAAAGCCTTTCTTGCAGTCATCCTGCTTAAGACGGTCTTCTACAAGCGCACATGTGTCCTCATCGCTTACAAGTCCACCGGCATCGATTACTGCCTTGACTTTTACACCAAGGGGAGTCTTGTTCTTGATGTTTGCACGGAAAATATCTCCTGTTGAGATGTGAGGGATTCCGTATTCCTCTGCAACCTGTCCTGCAAGAGTACCTTTGCCTGCTCCTGGTGGGCCTAAGAAAATAAAGTTCATTTAATGCTCCTTTGATAGTTCATTATTTTCTGCGGCAAAAACAACCGCATTAATATATTTTACACGTTATTTGCTAAATCGACAAGTGAAAAATGCATATTCGCTTTTCCAGTTGAACAGCATTTTTTCTGATGCATCCAGAAGCATGGATTTGATTTTACTGACGGCTTCCTCTCCCAGATTTTGGTTAAGGTACATGCCGTATGATGAGTTCTGTGTGTTGAACCATTTCTCTATGTCATTCCGGCTTATGCGGCGTTTTTCCGTAAGAGTAAGGATTCTTGATTTAACCGAAAAGCCATGTTCTGCAAAAATCTTTGTAATGTCATCTGCATCCCAGGAAAAAAGTGTGCTTGCCGGATTTGAGAAAAAGTTTGACTCAAGTTCCTCAAATTTTTCAATAAGCGAAAGGTTTTCCTCATCAGTGATTTTTACATCGTCCTTTAAGAGTCCTGCGACATGCTGAGTATGCCTTGGAATCCTTTGTACAATGACAGTCAGTGCATCTTTGGAGAGAAGGGGCTTCTTGTCTTTTTTAAGGCTGTCTTCCTCGCTGAACGCAATGTCACGTTCCGATGATTCAGTTCCTGTTGCAAGCTCACTCAGTGCCTGCACTGCATTATTTATGTCATCCATGGAGGCAAACGGATCCCTGAAAAAAATCCTGTCCAGCTGAATGTCTCCCATCTCCTCGATTACAGAACGCATTGAAAAAGGTTCAAATGCAGAGCCTGTTTTTTCAACTGCAAGAAGAGGTTTGTCCATTTCTCCCAGAGTAGATGCATATTGCTCAAGAAGCTGTTTTCCTTTTTCCGTACGGCATGCACCACAGCTTAATCCCTCGGGACATTGACGAAGGATGTAAAATAATAAGAGTGCATCATCTGCATTCCATATAAGGTTTCTGTGATGACGCTTAAGGTCTGCCATCTGGACAAGAGTATCACGTATTTCAGTTAAAAGCTCTGCACGGTTTGTGTCCAGCCTTAATCTCCAGCTCCGTTCTGTCCTGTCAAGTGCCTGTTCCTTTTTTTTATCTTCCGGCGTAAAGGTAAGGTTTTCTTCCTGCTGGGGTCTGTCATGTCCGGGGTGATCATCCTTCCACCATTCTCCGACAGGATTGACAGCCTGTGGAATCTCTGTGTTTTCCTGCATAAGGGAAGATATCTGAAGCTCCCTGCGTGATAGAACCTCGTCGCGTATTTCCTTTTCGTATCCCTGAGTTGAGGGCGTATAAAAGACTCTTCCGACAAGTGCATCCGGAAGATACTGCTGTGCAATCCAGTGGTTGCGGTAGGCGTGCGGGTACAAGTATCCGCTTCCATGTCCGAATCCTTCTGCATCACGGCTTGGATCCTTAAGGTGATTTGGAACGTCCGCATCCTCTTTTTCTACCGAGGAAAGAGCGTCAAAAAATGCCATGGCACTGTTGGACTTTGGCGCGGTGGAAAGATA
>JAGADS010000184.1 GCA_017613485.1 Treponema sp. | reverse complement strand
GCAGCCGCAGAGAACGACATTCAGATTCTGTTTGATGACGCACAGCAGAAGCAGGAGAACCAGCTCAAGGCAATACGCTCGTTCATCGTGTATCAGGTGGATGTGATTGCCTTTGTTCCAATTGTGGAGGACGGCTGGGATAATGTTCTTACCGAGGCAAAGGAAGCAGGCATACCTGTGATTCTTGTTGACCGCCAGATAAATGCAGACCCGTCTTTATATGCGGGATTTCTTGGGGAAGACGGAGTTGAGGAAGGTCGCAGGGCAGCACGCTATCTTGTGAACAAATGCAGGGACAGGCATGGAACAGTCAATATCTACGAGATGTCGGGAACAGAGAATTCTTCAGTGGTAAAGGACAGGGCAAAAGGATTCCGTGAGATCATTGCAGATGACCCGAAATTCAAGATAATACATTCGGAGGACGGAGACTTTCTTCGCTCACGTGGAAAAGAGATTGCAGAAAACCTGATTACCCGGAGCAGCAAAAAGGACGGCCTTTACTTTGAGGGACAGAAAATCGATGCGGTTTACTCACACAATGACTCGATGACACTTGGTATGCTGGACTCTCTTGAAAACTATGACGTGCGTACAAACGATACAATCATAATCACCGTGGATGCAGAGCAGAAATCAATAGACGCACTTAAAGCAGGCAAGTTGAACTGCGTAGTTGAATGCAATCCAAACCTGGGACCCATGCTCATGCAGCTTGTAAAACAGATTGCAAACGGCGAGTCCATTCCGTTCATCACATACAACAGCGAGACAGTTTTTACCGAAAATGATGATTTTTCCCTCTACCAGCCGCGCGGTTATTGATGGAGCCCTACAATGAAACGCAACAAGAGCCTTAGACGTACACTCCTAGTAACTTACATATCACTGCTTTTCATTACGCTCATCCCAACAGTATATTCTGTTGTTGTTTTTCAGATTCACACAAAGCAGTACAGTCAGATTATCAAGAACGTAAGCTCTGCAAACAACATTAGCTCCATAGCAAAAAATGACATACCCTCCGAACTTTGGAACATCATCTGCGGAAAAAAAGAAATAAACGACGGAAGCCAGAATGTCATGCTGGATGAGATTTCATCCGGTCTTTCACTCATGCTTTTGACAAACAAGAACGAGGAAAGCCTTGGAAAACTTGAGGTTGCAAACAGAGCCTACACTACCCTAAAACGCAACGTGGACATCCTCATTCAACAGATGAAGGGCGGAAGTCCAGTAACACAGAACGAAGCAACACTGGATGAGATAAGAACGATTACATCTCTTTTCTCTGACATCATGCTGGACTTTATAGAAACCGAAATTGAATTTGCAAACCAGACAAACCAGGCCATGCGGAATACCTCAATGACTCTTACCGTCATTCAGATTGTGATAACTGTCCTTGCGGTCATTATCTCCCTTTACAGCTTTATCTCTGTTTCCAATGCAATCCAAAAACCAATCTCGGACATGGAGAATCTTTCAACCAAAGTTGCAAACGGAAACCTTACGGCACGCACCCAGATTCCACATGTAAAGGAACTGGATACGCTTGCAGAAAACCTCAACACCATGACGGCACAGATAGACGTACTTATTCAAAAGAACATGGAGGAGCAAAAGAATTTCCAGAAGGCAGAGATGAAGGCACTCCAGGCACAGATTACACCGCACTTTCTATACAACACGCTCGATACAATCGTGTGGCTTGCAGAGGAAGAGCAGACCGATGATGTAGTAAAGATTACAAAGGCATTCTCTGATTTTTTGCGCATATCACTTAGCCGTGGTCATGAATGGATTACAATCGGACAGGAGCTTGACCATATACGCAATTACCTTACGATTCAGAAAATCCGTTATGCAGATATCCTTAGCTATAAGATTGAGGCGGATGAATCCCTGTGCAATTTAAAAACCATAAAGCTTGTGTTGCAGCCTCTTGTTGAGAATGCGATTTACCATGGAATCAAGAACAAAAGAGGTCGCGGTGAACTTTGCGTGACAGTCAAATACACTGATGAGAATAAAAATCAAATTGAATTTTCAGTTGAGGATAACGGGGCCGGATTTACGGAAGAACGTCTTAATGAGGTAAGGCAGGAACTTGAAAAAGGAGAGCAGGACTCAGAGAAACTTTCTTCTGTGTACGGACTTTACAATGTGAACAAGAAACTGCGCCTTTATTACGGAGACAAGACGGAAGGCCTAAAAATCGTGTCAGAACCTGGGAAAGGAAGCCGCATAAGCTTTACTGTTTCAGGCATAGCAGAAGAAACGGAGGGAAGTGATGTATAGCGTTTTTTTAGTTGACGATGAACCTATAGTACTCGAAGGAATACGCTCCAAGATTGACTGGGAGAACAACGGTTTTTCATTTGCAGGTGAAGCAACCGACGGAGAAATCGCGCTCTCCATGATACACGAGATCAAACCGGACATCCTCATCACCGACATAAAGATGCCGTTCATGGACGGACTTGAGCTTTCCAAGGCAGTAAAGAACATTCAGCCGTGGATAAAGATAATCATCCTCTCAGGGCACGATGAATTTGACTATGCAAAAAAAGCAATCTCAATCGGAATTGAGGACTACATACTTAAGCCTTTTACACCGGACGAGATTCTTTCAAGCCTGAACAAAACCGCAAAAGAGATAGACAAGGAACGCAGGCAGCTTTCAGACATTTCAAAGCTAAAGGAAGAGCTTAAATCCAGCGAGAGCCTTATTAAAAAAGAATTCCTGAATGAACTTCTTCATACCTCTCTTGACGTGGCACAGATTATGCAGAAGAGCAAGGAACTTAAGCTTGACCTTATTGCACGTTTTTACAAGGTTCTTGTAAGCCGCATAGAAAACCCTGGTAAAGATGACGATGAGCTTCAGGAAGCAAAATCCCTCCTTAATTCTTATTCAGACGCATGGAACGGAGCCCTTTCTTTTTTCCACCATTCAAATCTCCTGGTCTGCATCTTCAAGGGAAACACACAGCAGGAACTTGATGAGAATGCATTCCACACCGCAGAGACAATCTCGCACATAACTGGAAAAACAAAATCATGCACAGTGACCACAGCCATAGGAAAGACAGTTGAGCGCATTCAGCTTCTAAAGGACTCTTATTCTGACGCAAGGAAAATCCTGGATAAAACTGATTCGGGAGATTTAAAGGAAAGCGATGAGGAAGGAAGAACCGGCAACATCATAATCAGCTCGGATGACATAGCAGAGAACATGGAGGAGGTTTTCATCAACCCCAAGGACAAAGACCCTCTTGTTGACCGTCTGAAATATGCGGGTAAAAATGACATTGATGCAATCATCGAAGAATCCATGGCACTCATACGCAACAACAAGGGACAGTTCAACGTGTTTGCATCTTACCTTCTTGTTGACCTTATTCTGGCTGTCTCAAAACTGGTGGAGAAATTCGGCGGCGACATCAAGGAACTTAAGCCGGAAATACTCCAGAGGAATTTCATTGACAATGCCGTTTCTGATGAGGAACTTTTCAAGGACACTATGAAGCAGGTCCTGACTTTTGCACTGGATTACCGCAACTCAAAAATGACAGGAAAATACGGAGACGTTATCCTAAAGGCTAAGAAATACATCGAGGAAAACTATGCAGACCAGAACACGACCCTTACAACCGTGGCACAAGCCGTATGCCTTAGTCCAAACCATTTCAGCACGATATTCTCACAGGAATGCAAGACCACTTTTATTGAATACCTTACGAGTGTCCGTATGGAGAACGCAAAACGCCTGATGCGCGAGACCGACATGAAAGGATATGACATTGCTTACGAATGCGGATTTTCCGACCCGCACTACTTCAGCTACATATTCAAAAAAAACACGGGACTTTCGCCCCGTGAATACAAGCTAAGCGTAGAAAAATAAACGCACTCTAAGCGGCCATGTTTCCAAGCTTCTTCTTCCGCTGAGAAAGAATCACACTCTGAAGGAGGATGAAGAAACAGAGCATGAGGCCTGTTGTAATACTCTGCCAGTACGGTTCACGCAAGCCTGATGCAACTACGATGTTGTTTATGGTTTTAAGCGACATGACGCCGAACAGAGTACCGACTACACTACCAACACCGCCGGAAAGAAGAGTTCCACCGATGATTGATGAGGCAATTGCCTGCATTTCCGCACCGGTTGCATTTGACGCATTTCCCGCACCAGTGTGAAGCAGATAGCAGAATCCCGCGATTCCTGCAAGAATTCCACAGAGAACATATGCAAAGAACTGAGTCCTGCGCACATTGATACCGAGCATGAGGGCACTTTCACTGTTACCACCCACTGCATAAAGATTACGTCCAATACGTGTCCAGCGGAGCATTGCCCACAGCAGGATGACCACGACAATTGCGATTATGACTCCCACTTCAATTGAAGAAGGTATCCATGTACCGTTTCGGCTGTATGTTCCAAGAAATGGAATGTCGATGTAGAATTCCTTGAGCCTGATAAAAGCCTCATTGGTTGCAGTACGCGGAACCTTGCTCACGATTGTAGTCATACCGCGTGTAAAGAACATTCCTGCAAGTGTTACGATAAAAGGCTGGATCTTAAGGTAAGCAACAAGATATCCCTGAACAAGTCCGACAGCAAGTCCGATTCCAAGAGCAATAAGAATTGAAGAGAATACTCCACCGCCATGATCTTCCATGAATACAACTGATGCCATGGTGATAAGGGCAACAGAACCACCGACAGAAATATCAATTCCACCGGTAATCATTACGATTGTAAGTCCACATGCAATGACAATCAGATAAGCGTTGTTGTTGAACAAATCAAGGAACTGCTGAGGATTCAAAAATCCACCGCCCCAGATAATCATGGCAAGAACATACATTCCAATAAAAGTTAAGATTGTTATTGTAAGAAGCAGAGTTGTATTGGAAAGAGGCTGCCTGTTTTC
>JAGADS010000183.1 GCA_017613485.1 Treponema sp. | reverse complement strand
TTAACGCCCATTCGGATATACTGCTTATTCAACAAGGTAATTGCATTTCCCAAAAAGTAGAGCACACCGCCGGTTTTTTCCCACACCTTGGATATGACGTTTTCTTTCAACACCATCTTCATGCATTTTTCTGCTTCTTCCATGGACTCAAACGCTTTATCAAAATCTTCTTCCGAGAATTCAGCAGCTAGTTTTTCTTTTACCTGAGTTCGCAGTTGTTCCAATTCTTTAAGATATTTATCATCTGTGCAATATACGATTTTTGAATCCATCAGTTTAGAAATATTTGGATGTCCGTATTGTGCCTCACCCCTTAAGCTTTCCCAGGTGGTGCAATAAATGTCATGTCCAACCTGCTCATCTTCCTGAATAAAGGTAGAGCTAAGCTTGTAGCCTCGGTCATCATTAATCAGAATCAGTAAATCCAAATCAGACTTAGGATGAATATCTCCTGTCAGAAAAGATCCATAGATGCCTATCAAAGCCAAGGAGCCAGGACATAAACTTTCGGCTTTTTTAATCACCGCATCAATTATTTTTTTATTTCTTTCTTCTAAATATTCTAGCTGTTCCATTTTATACCTTCTGTCTCATTATGTCTTTTGCTTCTGTCTTGATTTTATTATAGCATATTTGAAGTATGTATGCTATAATAGAAATAAATCAGGAGTATGTATGTATGTTCATAAACAAGCTGAATCAGTTATACAAACCCAAGAGAATTCTCTTTTATCTGGAAGCGGATGACGCTAAGCTGAATGATTTTTACATGGGCGTACTGCCTGATGAATTAAAAAAATACTCCAACGCATTCGGCACTTATGACAATCCTGGTGTTTTCTATTTAAAAGCATTAAATCAGCCTGTGATAGGAATTGAATACCGCATGAATGATCCTGAGGCAATCTACCCCACTGAACTAAAGCAGATTGTTCTTAACGAATCCTTTTTTTATTCAGTTGAAATCGACAACGAGGTTGAGATCAGCACAGAAAAAATCAACAGCCTTTTCAGGAAAATCGCCGAGGACGATGACGCGCACAGACTATACTCAGACCTTTTGATAGAGGAAAACCCGGAAATCATCAGCGTGTTTGCGGATTACAAGAAGAACCGCATTCTTTACGAGGGAAAAATTTATCAGGACAGGGCAAAGTATGTAATCAACCAGGATCCAGAGCACCTTGATAAAACCAGCCTCTATGAGCTTGCATTTTTCGACAAGATCACCGGGCACTACAACTGGAATCATCTTGTAGCATATCTTGAGATGCCCATGAATCACGGAATCCATGACTATACCTTCGTTCACTTTGACATAAAGGAATTCAGGGTGATAAACGAAGTCTACGGCCACATCGTCGCAAACAAGGTTTTGTGCAACGTAGTAAATGCCATGAAGGAAGCGGACTTCATCTATGCAAGTGCCAGATGCCACAACGACAATTTTGCAATGATGATAAAAGACATGCCCCTGGAAAAAACGATAGAGAAACTCAAGGACTTTTATCAGAAGCTTTCCGTGCTGGAGGAAGACCCCAATTATAAAATCTATTACAGATGCGGTGTCGTTCCTATGCAAAAATCCATGCTGCTGGGAAACCGTGTTGCAGATGCGGCAAAGATGGCACAGGCAATGGGAAGGACTCCAAATCAGACAGACATAACAATCTACACCGACAAAATGCACGATGACCTTTCTTGGGGAAATTTCATCAAGGCATATCTTGAGACGGCAATTCAGAATGATGAATTCCTTGTATATCTTCAGCCCAAGTTCAACGTCGTCAAAAATGAAGTCTGCGGTGCTGAGGCCCTTATCCGGTGGAATTACAGGAATCGTGATTTTTTACCGCCTGGAAAATTCGTTCCATTTTTTGAACGTGACGGCTCAATCGGAAAAATCGATGACATAGTTCTGAGCAAAGTATGCAAGACGCTTGCTGAATGGAAAAGAGAGGGAAAGAAACTTATCCCCATCTCAGTAAACCTTTCACGAAGCAGACTTAATGACCAGACACTCACAGGAAATCTTACGGCATCAATAGACAAATACGGCATTCCGCATGAGCTGATTGACTTTGAGCTTACAGAGAGTGCCGCCTACGACAACACGGAGCAGATGATAAAGGTTCTTGAAGACCTGAAATCCAAAGGCTTTAAAATTTCCATGGATGACTTTGGAACAGGATATTCTTCATTCTCACTTTTGACACAGATACCGTTGGACACCCTGAAAATAGACAAAAGCTTTGTGGACAAGATTGCAGTTGAAGGAGAGAAAAAAGAGGACATAGCCGTTGCCCGCCACATCATAAGTCTTGCAAAAGAGCTTGGATTTGAATGTCTTGCAGAAGGTGCCGAGCGCAAGGAACAGGTGGATAAACTTCTTGAATTGGGCTGCAGCAAAATCCAGGGCTATTATTACGGAAAGCCAAAACCCATCAAGGAGTTCGAGGAAAAATTCCTGGTTTAGATGAACTGACTGTTATTCATCTTTCTTTGTATTCAAATAATCAAAAGCGTAATCCAAAAGAACATCACGAGTCTTTCTGTCATCATACATGGACTGAGCAAGATCATAAGTCAGCGGAACCTTAACATCAAGAGGAAGCGTACATTCCCGTGTCTCGTCCGTGTCAATGCAACGTGTCTCCTCATCAACCTCATAAAGCCAGTTCACAGGATACCTGATATTGCAGATTGAATCAGACAGAAAAGAGATGCCGCCTACTTCCTGACATGAGCAGTTGCTTGGTGTAAGACCCATTACAGTTACATTCGGGCATTTCTTGAGCATCTTTACAAGCAGGTCTCCTGAGCTCACACAATAATGATTGACAAGCATAAGAACCTCAATATCGCTGAACCGGCCGTCTGCAGGAACTGTCACCGTGCTTATGATTTTCTTTTTTCCAAAGACATTTGATCCGCGTTTCGCAATATCAAACGGCTCGTTAGTAAAAAGGGATGCCGTCTCAATTCCTATTGCCCAGAATCCGCCAGTGTTAGACCTTGCATCGATAATCAGTTTTTTCATTCCCTGATTTTTCATCTGCGTCAACTCGTCGATAAGCATGTTCCTTACCTTTGAATTGCGGTTTGTAAAATAAGAAAGCACATCGTAGAAAGTACTGGACGTCTCAGACCAGCGTGCCATGTATGCGGTGTCATCGTTTAACATCACCGTCTCAAGATTCTTTATGTCAGGAAACTGTATGTATTCCACCAGGTCCAGGAAAAGATATGTCATCTCAAAGCGGTCAAGTCCACAACCAAGGGCCTCAAGCTCAAGCTCCTTTTCATCTCCGTTCTCGTCAATATATCCCACAAGAGCATGCGGTCTCTGTGAGTCATCGGTAATCGAGGCATTCTGAATCAGGTCACCGATAATTCCCTTTTCTCCGTTTTTCCTCATGCCCTTTGTCGCAAGCATTATAGGCTTGAACATATCCTCCGAGGCCTTAACAGGTATGGTAAAAGAAACATAAATGAATTCTGTTTCCTCAATCGCTTCATCGATGGGCTGTCCGTTCCATGAGGTGATCACAGTCTTATCCCTTATTCCATTTTTCCACGCGGGACTGTCCTCCTCCACATTCACGGCAACAGTTTTTCCGTCATCAAGCCTGATCATGCTCAATCCATAATCATTTCCCGAAAGAAGCTCCAGACATCTAATCCAGGGATCATAAACAGGAACGGATACGATAACATGTCCGTCATGAAAATTATACCCAAATGCAACAGTGGCGGCGACAAACAATCCCGCATCATGAGTCTCCTCCGCCATTTCCATCACAGGAAGGAATTTCTCCCTGAGCGCCTGCATGTCAATTTTCTTCCAGTCCTTGAGCGAATAATATTTCTCCATGTCCTTTGTTGCGGAGATAAAGGATTTGACATACCCCTGCCTTGTGTGGTTACGCATTGCGCTGTTAAAGACCATAGGCTGCACGACAGTATGAACACCCGCAAGAATACAGAAGGTGGTAACAATGGGAAGAACGATTTTCTTAATACGAGGAAAACGCCCGATAAAGAGCGGAAGCACCATCACGATCAACGCGATGTAAAAGACTCCGTAGTAGTACTTTGTGTGATAAAAATTCCCTTTGAAGCTGAAGAAGATAAAATGAATCACACCCACAACAATCGGAAGAAGATACAGGAACTTTTTCTTATTATTTTTATGCAGAACGATGGCAAGGACAATCATCAACAGAGAAAAAATCCATACCGAGATATTGTTTGAGAAAATACGGTTTATTAAAAGCATAGTAACAGTATAGCACTATTTTTTTTATTCAACAACGGAAAGCACTCGACATCACAGGGATTTCTCTTTATCATGGAAGAATGAACATAACGCTTCCACCACATTTTGATTCTCTTGAAAACGCACTGGCATCATTGTTCGGAGACTCTATTACAGTCACAGGAAAACAAAGGGTTTCCGGGGGTGACATAAACAGAGCATACGCGCTTACACTCAGTAACGGCAAACGCATTTTCATGAAGGCAAACGACAGGGAGAACGCCGCCTTTTTTACAGCCGAGGCAGCAGGACTCAGTGCAATTGCAGGAACAGGCACAATAGGAACCCCGGAGATTTTATGCACAGGAACTGACGACAGTGATAACGGTGGATTCAGCTTTCTGCTATTGGAGTTCATCGAGAGTGCAGGACGCCGCAGCAATTACTGGGAGGAACTGGGTCATAATCTTGCCGCCATGCCTGATGCCCCAACAGAAGACTCAGGCTTTGGATTCTTTCAGGACAATTTTGTCGGAGCACGTCCTCAGATAAACACAAGATGTGACAGCTGGATTTCTTTTTTCAGGGATTACAGGCTTGCCCCTCAATTCAAGGCAGCAGACTCATATTTTTCTTCTAGGGACAGAACTCTTAACACAAGACTGATGGACCATCTTGACGAATTCCTTGTTGAGCCAGAAAAGCCAAGCCTTGTTCACGGAGATCTATGGAACGGAAACGTGATGTGCGGCCCCGATGGAAAAGCAATGCTGATCGACCCCGCATGTTACATAGGACACGCAGAAGTCGACCTTGCAATGACAGAATTGTTTGGAGGCTTCCCCCATTCATTCTATGCCTCCTACAACGAAGTCCGTCCCCTCCAGCCAGGCTATCCCACACGCCGGAACCTCTACAACCTGTATCAGCTTCTAAACCACCTGAACCTCTTCGGCCCCGGTTATCTAGGCTCCGTCCAAAGCATCGTGGAAAAGTATGTGAGGTAGGCATTAGCAAACGCCAGCGATCATCAAGCAACAATTTGTCTTACAAACTTACTGTTATCTTTTCTGCGATTTCTTGCACTTTCTCAAGCGGAAGACCAATAGCCTGTGATATCTGCTCATTGGAGAGGGTATTTAACCTCAGAAGATTCTCCGCGGCTTCCAGGGCCTTTCGTCTTTCACCGTCAACAATGCCATCCTCATAGCACACTCTTTTGAATTCCTCTTCGTCAAACTCCGTCAAGCTCATGCCGATTACCTCCGCTTTCTGCTCCTTGAAAAATCCTTCAAGAAGGTTTTCCTTTATCGCCCAGTCCACAGCTTCCTCAACTGCTTCCTTCTTTCCCATGCCGGACTTCCTGTTTTCTTCTACCCTGTAGACGTACCTTATATAATCATACAACGCATTGCATTTTTTTTGAAGGGGTTTGTTGTGATTGGGGTTGATGTTTATGACATCTGCTGTCCATTCAAAGTCACCGGATTTATCCTCACGAATGAAGGCATCAGAAAGCCTCATCCTGAATCTGTTTTCGCCATTTTCCGCACCGTTATAGAAAACTATGAACTTAGGTGTAGGTATCTTTACAAGATTGGAACTAAGAAGGCTCTTGTTCAGCCTTGTAAGGTGAATCTGATAAAGCTGAGAAAAATACATAAGACCTCGTAATGGCATGTTTGGATTAAATGTGCTCTGCTGCTCATAAAGGTTCATCTGCGAATCAACCAGGAATGAAACATCATTGTGCATGGTAATGTAAATCACATTCTCAATTGTATTGAGTTCCAGAGCATTGGGATCAGTGTAGCTCGTGTTGTTCAGGGCATTGTACAGGTCCAGTCGCCACCGCTTGCTTTCATCAGTGTTACGTCCGAAAATTGCCTTGAATAGCCTGTCCTTGTACTCTCTCTGAGTAGTTTGTGTTAAATTCATAATATCCTCCGCTTTTTTGTTAATAGTGGGAGAAATAATTCCCCTTACTATTTAAATAGTATCAGGAGAGGCATTTTTAACAATTTTTTGAAGAAAATTTTAAAAAAAATGATTATTTTTTTACTTTCGTGAGAGCTAGCGTCTAAATTTCAAATAATTTCTGTAAATTCAGTTTCTCGAACGATTTACCAGGGAGTACAAAAATCTATTTATTGCTCTTGGTATTATTGCAGACCCGGCAAAGCATCTGTAAATTCTCGTAGACAGTTTTTCCACCACGACTCCATGGAACAATGTGATCTCCCTCCATTTCAGTGAAATCAAAATGCTCACCACAAAGCGGACAGATGCCTTTCTGTTCCTCATATTTTTTCCGTTTCATCTTGTCGTCAAATTCACGCAGGCTAAGATGGCTGTATTTCCTGTCAAAAAGATAATAGTATATTCCCTTATGGTTTGTCACTTCATCATTATCAATCAAAGAAAGAATCTCTTTTTCTAATTTCTCCGGATCATAGTTATTCTCATGATATTGATTATACAAGCTTCCCCAGTCAATTCCCTTCATCTCTTTTCTGTAGACCGGAAACAGAGCCTTTACCCACGCAATCACCACTTGAAAATAAACCCAGATCTCATTTGCATTTGAATCATTCTGATGCTTTCCCATATAATCACAAATCAGCTTGTCATCTTTTCCAACATACCAGCTCAGAACAGTTTCCAGCAATTCCTGACGGATCGGTTTCCCATCCACATATTTATCACCCAAAAGCTTAGCCGCACAATTTGATTTGGAGAAAATCTTTTTGGCATCTGCAGTCCATGACCCGGCATAAACTGCATTTCTTATTTCCTGCTCCGTAAGTTTCTCGCCCGCAATGTTGATTGTCTTGAACCAGCTTAATTTCTCACTTTCCGTTCCCTCGCAAAAATAAACCTGCAGATCATAATTTAAAATCTGTTCTTTTTCGTCAGGCTGCAAATTAGTAAAATAGCGCATGTTGTGGGAATATGTTCCGTTCACATACCTGCAAATAGAAATTGTCCTCTGCTGTCCGTCCAGAACCTCATAACGTCCGTCTTCACGTACAACCCAATACATAGTGTTAAGCGGGAAACCTTTAGTAAGCGTGTCCATTACCGCCTGCTGCTGATTGTCCTTGTAACAGAATTCCCTCTGATACGGTGGCCGAATATCAAGCTTTCCGTCATATCCGACAACGCCATCCTCATCATTATCCTGATAGCCCTTAACCAAATCCTTGACTTTGATTGTATGCAATGTAATGTTCATTTATTTCTCCTATGCAAAACCATTTGATATTAGTTAGCCCCAATTTCAACTTTCGTTCCTTATGTAAAAAAATTGGCTCCCAGCGGGAACCCTCCCCTCAAAAACGGCTTCCGCGCTACGCTTGTGCAGATGTTTTTGCGGTGAGGAACCCCGCTTCCGCCAATTTCACCTGATTTGCAAAAAGTCAACATTTGGGCTAGTTATAATTTATATTTGATAAAAATTCTCGCGTAAGTTGTTTTTCCATTTATAGAAGGACGTGCATCTCCTTCCTTTAATCTTGGTATACCAACAATTTTCATATCATATCCGGCTGACGATTCCATACCGAGTATCTCAAATTGATTCGGATTATATTTATCAAGGAAAGTTATTGGAACCCCCATAACCCCATCAAAATCAATAGGAATATCTGCTGTTTTCGAAACTTCAATAGCATCATAATTATCATATTTGGGATAATCATCTGATGTATATTTTTTATAAGAAATGATTTCTTCCTGTTGTTTTCTCGTTGGTAAATTTGTATACCAACAAGCCATAATGTGTTTTAGCCGTTTACCATCAATTATTTTTTCATATTTCTTACCTTCAGGTACTTCTAACCAGAAATCTGAGTTCATATTTCGATATCCTATCCAAACTTTGTTTTCTTTTATTAGATTAAAAACTTCCTTATAGGTAACAGCATTCTTATTACCAACAATAATAAATTTTTTATCATAACGTATAAGTTGCATTATATATTCTCTGAAAAGACTAAATGGAGGATTAGTAACAACTATATCCGCCTGTTTTAATAGTTCAATACATTCCTGACTTCTAAAGTCTCCATCACCTTTTAACTCTTTTATTTCTATTGTTGAAAAATCTGTTGAAGTAGGATCAGAAGAATTGCCTCTATAATCAATCCAAACGGCTTTTTCACAGTCATGCTGACTGAATAAATCTACATCTTGATTTTTATAACATGTAGTGATTAAACGTTTTAGTTTAAAATTATTAAAATTCAACGCAAAATACTTAAAAAAGTTTGAAACTCTAGGATCATCACAATTGCAAAGAATTGTTTATTTTCCAAAAAATCCTTATAATGTGACAATTCCTTTTCTATATCCGAAATCTGAGTATAGAACTCATCATCTTTATTTTCTTTTGCAGCATCTAATCTTTTTGTTGCCATAACTTATTCCTTGTTAACAATTTTTCATTTCCTCTGTCAAAATATACTAATGTAAAGTATAGCACATTATCTTTTCAAATGTAAAGATTTAATAGAAAAGTGAACAATTATTCATAAAATAATATTTATGAGTGATTTTTGGCTTAGGGTCGATGAAGAATTAGATTATCTTGGGAAAAATCGTACTTATCTGGCAAGCAAATGTGAATTCAGCCTAACAAATTTCAATTTGGGTATAAAACGTGGCAGCACACCCTCCGCAGACCTGGCCGTAAAAATCGCAGCAGCCCTTGGCGTCAGCGTGGAATATCTTGTCACAGGCTCAAATACTCCGGCAAAGGAAAACAAGCAGGAGGAAACAGAACAGCTCCGTTTATACAGAAAACACTCAAAAATCATCAAAAAATGTGAGGAACTTTCCCCAGAAAAAGAAAAGCTTCTGGTAGATTTTATTGAAGAATTTGGGAAGTAATTGTTTAAAAAAAGCTATAAAAAAACTTACATTAAAAAATTACAGTGCCAGAAAATCCGACAATGCATGCGAAATATCCATCATTGTCGAAGAAGGGAGTTTTGAAACCTTTTCTACAAGGCATTCTTTATCCACAGTACCAATCTGCGGTATAAGAACCACAGAATCATACGGCAACTTTGTCAATTTATTTGAAAGCAGTACATTGTTTTTATACTCTGCAAGCAAGGTGTTTGTAGTAAGAGGAAGTACTACTGTTGTTGCAATTTTACTGGCATTAAAATTGTCGTTCTGTATGATAATGGCAGGGCGTCTCCCCATTGTCATACTGCCATACGCAAGACCGAAATCAACCCACCATATTTCACCACGTGTCATTCTTAACGGCCTCCCACATGGTACGCATAGATGCATGTGCGGTTTCAATCTGTTCGTCATGAGGAATTTTTTCATACACGGCGTTTATGCGTTCAACTTCCTCCAAGTCAATTCCCTGCTCATCTGTCATGGTTCGCTTTTTTTCCAATAGTTTCTGAACTTTCGAAAAAATCATTTCAAGAGACGGAACATCAAGCTTATCCAGTTCTGTATTGAAATAAGCATACGCAAAATCACTCATCTGCAAACCTCCTGTCTTTATTATATCACACTTTTACGCTTCTTGCAGTATAAATATTGGGCAGAGTTACATTGAAATGACATAATTTCAAATTCGTTTACTACAAGTCTTCCAGTACAAACGGCAGCATATATACAGGCTTGAACATCAGCTGACCTTCGTTACTGACATCTTTTTTACCCCAAAAGTGCAGTTTCTTCAAGTTTTTAAAAGCCAAAAAGTGCAGTTTCTTCAAGTTTTTTGAATTATACAAAAATTTGAACATGAAATCACCCAAAATTCAACAAAAAATTGAACATGGCAGCATTTTAACCGAAAAACAATTTCAGCTTTGCAAAAAAATCTTCCAGGATGAAACGGGAATCTACGCTTGTGTAAACACGGATTGTAGGCGCATTTTCACGTGAGGATGAACTTGTATCATCATTGACAAACGGTGCAGGAGCCTGAACATACTTACCGCAACCGGGATTTATTGCAACGGCAATGGCAGGAGAATCACCGAGAGACCAGCTTTCTCCCTGAGTCCAGCCAGCACGCTCCGAAAGATTATATTCAATCATGTTGTGATATAGATGATGACCGATTTTCCCATAAGGCTCAACTTTAAGCTTCAACTCTGCAAGGCTCACGTTTATTGTTGTGTAAACATCAGATGGAATAAGCCATATATCCGCCCCGCTCTGCAGAACTTCATTTGCGGCCGTAACATCATTTCCCGCATTGAACTCACGGAATGGAGCAGGCTTACCGACATTCAAGATTCCATGTGTTCCAATCCACACGATAATTATTTTATCCTTTATTTCAGGCCTTACCCTCAATGCCTTGGCAACATTTGTTATCGCACCCTGACATAAAACGTAAAGCGGCTTTTTTTCACACAGCCTCTCCGCTTCCTTGATTAAAAAATCAACTGCGGGAGAAATTTCAGGATCAGCATCAAGAGGTCCACTCTGCCCCATAAAGAAAGGAACCTCAACTTCCATCGCATCCAGTATTGTCTTTATCTCTTGATAACTACGTCTGGTGGAATCTTCTTCGCGGAAATGCTCTGCAAGAATTCCCTTTACGACAAGTTTCGGGCTCATCAATGCCTGTGCAATTGCATAAGGATCATCAGCCTCACATGCCGCATCGGTATCAATAATAACGCGTATCTTCTTCTCTTCTGGAACAGGTATAACATCACATGGGTTCTTCATGCCTTAAACTGCCTCTACTCCTTCACATTTTGCAATGGTGTTGATTGAACCGTCAGGATTGTAATTGAATTCTGCAACACATACGCTCCTGTGAAACAAGCTTCCGCCTGGGAGTTCATCTGTATGATAGAAAAGATATGAGTGTCCCTTGAACTCTGCAATGCCCGGGTGATTTGTAAAGCATGGACCTTCCTCCATCAGCACGCCTCCGTAAACCCAAGGGCCTGTAGGAGATTTTGAAGTTGAATATGCCAGATGCTCATTTCTTTTTTCTCCGGGTGCAAAGGCAGCATATACCATGTAATAGAGTCCGTTACGCTTATAGAACCATGGACCTTCGCCGTAAGATGTACCGGTGTTATGGCTTCCTTTAGAGAATGCTTCAACTGTCATCGGTGTCTTTACAATTCCGACCTCTTTGTTGTAGGAAACCATGTCTTCATTCAAGAGTACATAGCGAAGCTCAGGGTTACCGAAATAAAGATATGCCTGTCCGTCATCATCGATAAAAACTGTGGGGTCAATATCATTCCAGTCATCTTCGTCAACAAGAGGATAACCAAGATCCTTAAAGGGGCCTGTAGGGCTGTCAGAAATTCCAACCGCGATGGACATTCCGCCATTTTTCTTGTGAACAGGACAATAAAGATAAAACTTGCCGTTACGCTCAACTGCCTGTGGAGCCCATGCACGGTCTTCTGCCCATGTAATGTCATCAAGCGAGAAAATTCTTCCGTGGTCGGTCCAGTTCACCATGTCCTTTGTTGAATAGCATCTCCAGTCAAACATCGTGTAAAAATCATTTATAAGCTTATCCTCATCATGGGTTACATAAAGATATAGCGTATCGCCGTATACCATAGGTGCAGGGTCGGCTGTGTAGATATTCTTTATGATTGGATTTTTGCCAAAAGTCTTTCCTTCGCTCATTTTAATTCTCCATGTCTTAGTTTTTTGTAACTCATCATAAGCATAGCCCAGAATTAAAGTTCCGACAAGTGTTCAGGCGGCTTTTTCAGAGTGTTCTCGATTTTCGGCAGCTCGATGGAGTGTATCTAAACAATATCGCTAAATTCCGCTAATTGAACATCTACTACCTGGTACTCCTTTGCTAAGAGAACAGAATCTCCTTTCCAACTTTAATCTTCTCTTCCTCGGGAATTGCAAAAATGATTTCGAGCTTGTAGTCAGGATTTGAATTCGTAAAATCCCTGCATGCACAGGCGGCTTGTTCCCAGGCATCACGCAACGGATAGCCGAAGATTCCCGCTGAGATCAAAGGAAAGACAATTGAGTGAATGTCATTTTCTACACACAGTTCCAGTGATTTCTTGTATGCCCCATAAAGTGCCTCGGGTTCTCCATGCCTGCCATCGACGTACTGAGGACCAACCGCGTGGATAATATATTTGCATGGACAGCCGAATCCAGGAGTAATCACAGCACTTCCTTCGTCACAATGGCCTATGGCGTTGCAGGCAGCCGTAAGCTCATCATAGCCCGCCTGTCTGAAAATCGCACCGCACACACCCCCGCCAGCCCACAACCCGCTGTTTGCCGCATTTACGATTGCATCCGCCGGGATGTCTGTTATGCCTTTCTGTTGGATTGTAATTGTTGCCATGTTGGGCCTCCTTGATCGATATTATGGTTTTATCGTTTTCTTGTGTGGGTTTTACGGATGAAATTTTACCAAGCAGTTTGTACAGGGTAAAGAGGAAACTTACTATCAAATGAAGCCATGCTGATGTACAATTCATCTTCTTGTAAAATCTTTTTGGCAGTTGCAGTAAGTCTTTCAGGTTCAGAGAGAAGCCAAAGAAGAATGTGTGTATCAATTATGTACATTAAATATACTCCTCAAATCCTTCCGGGATTTCGTCAAAGTCATCAGCGATTTTTATCTGTCCTTCATATCCTCCGAGTTTGCGTAATGGACGTACACTGCCTTGATGTTGAACCATAATTTTATATTTCAGTAAATCAATGAATCCTGCAATTTCAGAAATATACTCTTCGGGAATTGTGCGTATCTGTTTTTCCAAGACTTCATAACTCATACTCTTTACCTCCATTTACATTATAGCACACTTTTAGTGTTTTGCCGACAATTTCTCATACAGCATACTGTATTTTAGAAAAAAAAAATCAAGGGTCAGATTATGCACCCCCCGGAACTTAAAGAACGCCTCCGACAGGCTGCCAACCGTATTTTGGAAGGAAACTTATGTGAATCATCCTAACATCTTTATGGCCGTGGATAAAAATGTACACGCTTATCGCCACGTCTTATTCTTGCGCCATAGGCATTGAGTTGGTAATCATATTCCAAAACAAACTGATCTGCATCAAAGTCTTCAATCTGTTCACCATCCGCCTCATACTGCTTTAGTTTTTCCTCAAATTCTTGCTTAGTATAGAGCTGATAATTATTTGGATTGATATAAAATATTTCTCCCTGTAAATCTACATCAAGTTCCTTGAGTTTAGGATCATCATTATCAGGCAACAAACCGTTTTGCTCATAGTATTGCTCAACATATCTCTGAGCTTCAAGAAGATTTTCTTCGGCTTTACTTGATTTATTTGAATCAACTAATATGCCAATAATAAATGCAATCAGAATCGGCAATAAATAAAGCGAAAGAATTTCAAATGTATTATCTTTTACAGACCTTATAATGAACCAAATATTTATGGGTAAACTTATAAGGAAAAGTGGAAATAAAATCCCCAATCCAAGCGGGAATATTTTACCAGCAATATAGGAAAACACTGCCAGAATTATGTCCAAGCCCAAAGCCAGCAGTTTACCTATACTCAAATCCCCGTCTTCACTTTGTAAAAATACTACTTCCATTTTCATTTGCCCCTTCCTTTTTTCATCTTTTATTTATGGTCTGGGCCTAAAATGTACACTTTTTTCTCCGCGCCTTAATTCAGCACCATTGGCCTTAAGCTCGTAATAATATTCATCATTGTAAATATCAGGATCAAGGCCCATAAGAAAATGATCATCTTCTTCAGGGGCTTTCCCATAAATATAATGGTATTGCTGAATATATTTCTGAGCATCTACATATTTGGCATAAGTTTCTACTTCGTCAATTTGAACTCTCAGTTCCATAAGATATGGATCATCCTCCGGTGGGAACCTGTCGTTTTCCTCAAGGTAATGTTTAATATATTCATCTGCTTTTATATACTTGTCATAAGAATCTATTCCCTCGATTTGAACTCTATGTTCTGCAAGATACGGATCGTCATTATCAGGAAGAGAACCGTTTTGCTTATAATATTGCTCAACATAGCTCTGTGCATCCAGAAGGTTCTTTTTTATTTGATTGCTCTCAGATATATCAGTTAAGGCACCGAATGTAACTGAAATTAAAAAGGGAAGGAAAAAAAGACTGTGGAGCTCAAAAACATGGTTGACAGTGGATTTTACAATATAATAAATCGTGACTACCAGATAGAAAATAGAAAAAGGAGGTAATAGAAGAAAATAAAAATGAAGGAATTCTCCACCTAAAAAGCCTATAAGTGTCAGGACTACATTCACTATTAATAATATTACTTTCCCGATGACTACTTCTCCATCTCCGTTTTCCAAAAAAAGCACTTTTCCTTTCATTTAATCCTTCCTTTTTTTACTGTATCTGAATGATTGTTATTCCTTGACTTCCTTGTACACTCTTCCTTTGCTTTCAACATTCTCCAGGAAGCGGCATGCCTCGTCGCTCAGTTCCTCGATTAAATCTGTATCAATATTATGACCGCAGTTTGAATAGACAACAAGCTTGCAATGAGGAAGACATTTTGCCGTACGTATCATTAAATCCGGTGTGCTTATCGGATCGTCTATTCCACCAAGTATCAGCACAGGTGTTTTGATCTTGGAAAGTTCCTTGCACAGGTTTTCCTCGGTTTTATATTTCATAAGCGGGCGGCCATAGTCTATCTTCTTTTCCCTTGGGTCTGTTTCCTTTGGCCTGCTTATTATTTCTTCCCTTTCTTTCCGGCGTGCACTTCTTGAAGGATCATCGTCAATCGGTGGATCAAACGGCGGCGGTGATGAGATTATTCCCTGCATCAGCATCTGACGGTAAGACATCACTCCCTCTGCAAGACTGTGGGGACCTGGAACAACGGCAACAAATCCCTTTACTTTTTCAGGATGCCTTAGAACAAGATGCCATCCTACCCCCGAGCCATGAGAAGCGCCCATGTAATAAAACTCTTTTATACCAAGGTGATCAGCAAGACGAACGACGTCATCAGCAAAAACATCATACCATTCATCACCGTAATCTTCCTCAATATACGAGGACGGAGCAAATCCACGGAGCGTCAGGCAATAGACGTGATACCCTTCTTTTGCAAGGGCCTGCTGCAAACCCTTTGGATAAAACCCGACCTGTGCCGAAAGAATAACACAGTCACCGCTTCCATATTCCTCATAGTAAAGAGAAATATTTTTATCAACCGAAAAATATCCCATTTAATCTCCTTTTTTTCCCTTTGTTTTATTCTCGCATGAATAATCATATTGTTCAACACTCATCCGCTCAACTGTTTTCAAAATCATAAAAAAATGCTAAATTATCCTTATGATAGCAAAGAATGAATTTCCGATTTTAGAATTTGACACAGAGAAGGTTGCCAAGCTTAACCCCAGTGCTCTTGCCGGCCACAAGTTTGATGCAACAAGAATGATAATTACATTTTTCCCTGAGGCGATGAACAAACTGATTGCCAACGGTGAAGTGGAAAAATATTTTGATATAGGCGGAGAAAATCCGTTTTCCATCTACCGCTTTGTAAATGACAAGGACGTCCTGATTGTCCTGGGTCAGGTGGGTTGCCCTTCATGCGGCGGAAACCTTGATCTGTTTTATGCCTTTGGTATTACAAAAGTGATGTTCTGCGGTGGCGGTGGAGTTCTGGACAAAGACATAAAAGTAGGACAACTTCTTGTAGTTGACGGTGCAATCCGGGACGAAGGATTCTCTTATCATTATGTCGAGCCGTCACGTTTTATTTATACCGATAAAAAAGTCACGGATAAAATTGCCTCTTATCTTGAGCAATGCAATATTCCATATTTACGCGGAATCACATGGACCACCGATGCCCTGTTCAGGGAAACAGCGGATAAAGTTGAGCTTAGGAAAAGTGAGGGTGCCAAGATTGTTGAGATGGAGCAGGCCGGTTGCATTGCCGTTGCCCAGTTTCGTGGTTTTGATTACGGTGCGATAATCTATGGAGGTGACGATGTTGCCTCTGAGGAATGGAATCACCGTGGATGGAATACCCGCGAAGGAATCCGCTTTAATCTTGTGATGCTGTGCAAGGATATTGTAAAGGAATTCTAGCAGGCATTTTCCATTAAACTATTTTTTCTGTGGTTTAATCTTGATAGTCTGTCCGTACTCAAGAACCATGCGGCCTTTTGGGGTAAACTTGTCTGATTTTTTGCTTCCTTCCTGATCGTATTCATGAATCGGAATATTGCAGCATGCACCCACAAGTTCCGCAACTTCTGTGGCTTCAACTGCATCCATATTGTACATTCCGTCAATCGGGTACATGGCATAATCAATGTGACGAGAGCTAAGGTCATTCATCTGCTCGATCTTTGATGTATCACCTGCATGATAGATTGTGATTCCGTCAACTGTTACCAGATATCCAACGCAATATCTTACATCATGATTCTGGTTTCCGGCAGCCACCGCCTCTACTTTAAATGGTCCCAGATTGAATGTCTCATAAATGCCGTCATGAAGTGCCTGTATATTGTCTATCTTTTGTCCGCCATCTTTTAGCTTGAGCGATCTGGATGCCTTGTGGTCATCGTGTCCGTGAGTCACAAGAATATAATCAGCAGGGTCATTTGCATAATCCCAGGGAGTATATGCTGGGTCAATGTAAAGCACTGTGCCGTCGCTTGCAACAATCTTTACGCTGGCATGTCCGATATATGTGAGTGTTGTTTCATTTTTCTTGCATGAAAAGATACCCATAAGCGCCCCCATCATCAATGCCATACCCAGAAGTTTTACTGATTTCTTCATAATAGTCTCCGTTTTTTTTCTTTATTTCCTAAATGAAATAATGAACGTGGCGTATTCCTCTTTCTGCATGATTCTGTCCTTGTTGTAATCAACAAAAATTGAAAAATAGATTTTGTCTGTAAAGTTTCCTTCTGAATCTGTCACGTCACGTACTGGAATTATGCATGAATTTTCCTTGTTGATTCTTCTGGCATCAAAAAGATAATGGAAGGACTCCGGCTCGTTCAAACTCAGGGTATAGCCTTTCTCAACATCCAGGTCATATTCAGCGACTCCATTTCCCATCGCAAAGACTTCTGTATCATCAACATTAACCGGGAAAGAATAGACATCCATGTAATCTGCATTGTGATAGGCAAACAGGCATACATTGTCTTCTGTCGTTATACCGTCTATGCAAATATCAAAAATGTAATCGCTCAGGGTGATATTCTGTTTTTCGGAAATTCTGTAAATCCTGTTTCCCTTCTTGACTGTTATGCGGTCAGTAAGCGTATTTCCAGCAGCTGATGTTCCCTTTGCTGCGGTGGTGGTTGTAGTACAAGCTGTAAGAACAAAAAAGACACATGCAAATAAAAATCCAAAAAATTTTTTCATTTTCTATTCCTCATATTCTTAAAATCAATCTATGCTTGTAAGGCCTGTTGCCTCATCGATTCCCATCATGATGTTAAGGCACTGGACGGCGGCTCCGCTTGCACCTTTTCCTAGATTGTCAAAGCGTGTCGTCACCATGATCCTGTCGTCATTTCCGTAAACAAAAACCTGCATGCTGTTTGTACCCGCAAGTGTGTTTGCAGGAATGAACTGCTCAGGTAAAGTGCCCTCGCCCATAAAGCCTGCAACCTTTACAAACCTGCATCCCTCATAATGAGAGGCGAACATTTCCCATACGTCATGTGCGGTAACTTTTTTTGCAAGAAGCCTTGAATGAAGTCCGATTGAAACCGTCATGCCCTGGAAATAATCGCAGATGTACGGGTTAAAGATCGGATCATATTCAAGTCCGCTGATTTTTGTTATTTCAGGCAGATGCTTGTGCTGCTGTGTAAGTGCATAAAGACGTGGAGAATCAAGTCCTGTGTCGCGGTCATCTGCCTCATATTGTGCAATGGCTTTTTTACCTGCCCCAGAATAACCGCTTACGGCATGAATCGCAACAGGATAATCTTTCGGCATGATTCCTGATTTTACAAGAGGATAGCATATTGCAATTGAACCGCTTGCATAGCATCCCGGAACTGCAACACGGTTGGATGATTCAATTTTCTCCCGGAAAGATTTATCCAGCTCAGGGAAGCCGTATGCCCATTCAGGATTTACACGATGTGCAGTTGAAGCGTCTATGATTCTTGTCTTGGGATTGGTGCAAAGCTGTGCCGACTCAATTGCCGCCGCATCAGGAAGACATAAAAAAGTAAAGTCCGAGGCGTTAATCATTTTTGCCTTTTCTACAGGATCCTTTCTTTTATCCTCATCAATCGAAATGATCTCAATGTCATCTCTTTTCTCAAATCGCTCAAAAATCTTAAGGCCAGTTGTGCCTTCTTTACCGTCAATAAAAATCTTGTAACTCATGGTTTCATTATACAACAATTGCATTAGATATGGAATAAGTGATATATTAAATTGAACAATTTAAATTCTTGATAACTTTTGGCGAGGTATGGTTATGAAAGTCGGAATAATCGGATTTGGAAGCATGGGCAGTATGATTGCAAGGAAATTTCTTGAGCATGGTGTGGTAAATCAATCTGAGTTGATTTGCTCAAACAGGACTTTGTTCAAGATGGATGAATTTAAAAATACATATCCTGAATGTACGGTAACAAGTGACAATCAGCTTGCCGCAAAAAGTGATGTCGTCTTTGTGTGCATCAGGCCGGTGGAGTTAAAGGAAGTTCTCTGCGGAATTGCACCGGTTGTCTCTGATGACACGCTTGTTGTCTCTCTTAACGGAAGCGTCATGTTCAGTCAGCTTGAGTCCGTTCTCCCGGAAAAAACAAGGATTGCAAAAGTCATTCCGTCTGTTAATGCCGAGGTTGATTATTCAGTGACATCATTCTGCTGCAATGAATATGTTCAGGAAAAAGACAGGCAGAATCTTGAAACCCTCTTGAAATCATTTGGCACTGTAACAGAGGTGGCGGAAAAAGAACTTGGCATGGCATCTGAACTCACAAGCTGCATGCCTGGATTCATTGCCGCTATTTTCTCTGTTCTTGCGGAAAAGGCTAGAGCCCATACTGATATGTCCCCGGCCCAGATTGAAGCCATGCTTTCCCAGACACTTGAAGGAACAGGAAGATTGATTAACCAGAAGCAGCTGAGTTTTGCACAGGTCCTTGAGCGAGTTGCTACCAAGGGTGGAATCACAGAAGTAGGAGCCTCACAGATATTTGACGGATTTGGAGATGTCGCGGCGGCAGTTTTCGATAAAACACTTGAAAAACGCAGAATCACCACCCAGAAAGCAAAGGAATCATTTTAATTTTATTTCAGGGCTTCCGCATTATAAACACCTTTAAAATGTATTGTATTTAAAATTTAAAAAAAAGGTTAGAGTCCTTTACGGGTGGTGGTAAAATGACTGTAAAGGAATCTCTGATGGAAATAACGGATTATAGAATAGAAAGATG
>JAGADS010000182.1 GCA_017613485.1 Treponema sp. | reverse complement strand
TCAAATCTCCGTCCTCAAATTTTTTAACCTGAGGCAAAAGCATTTTGTATAAATCAGGAAAGCGTTTCTGAAACAGGGATATGTTTTTATTCCAGGTAGAGTTCAATTGTCGTGTTCTCCGTGAGCGGGGTTCCTGGTTCAGGGCTCTGGGCTTTTACCCATCCTTCTCCGTGGAAAATAAATGAAATGTTCCTGTCATTCTCGATAAGCGGAAGAATGTCTCGTTTGGGTCTTCCGATGAAGCTTGGAACTGAAGTACCCATTGTTATAGGTGTATTCTCGGTGATTGACACCATGCCGGAATGCTCAAGTGCAGGTGCTCCCTCGCGTGTCATTCCAAGGTGGTCTATGATTTCATCTGCCGCAATACGTATTACAGGTGCTACGATACGGCCTGCGTAGGTCTCTCCCTTTGCCTTTTCAATCACGATGTAGAGGACAATCTGCGGGTCTTCTATCGGGAAAATCGCCATACAGTTAGAGATAAAGTCTGTGTCACTGTAGACTCCGTTTACCGCCATCTGTGCAGTTCCTGTCTTAACGCCGATTGATATGTCACCAAGGGCAGCCTTTGTTCCAGTTCCCTTTTCCGCGGTGGTCTCCATGCAGCTTAAGATGTATCTTGCGGTTGAGCTTTTCAGGACACGGTTTCCATACTCAGGGGTATGCGTATACTCAATGTTACCATCCTTGTCCGTAATCTTCTTGATAAACGAAAGCTTGAGCGGAAGGCCGTCGTTTGCAATCACACCAGCCGCCTGAACCATCTGAAGTGCCGTAACCATAAGCTCCTGACCGATTGACATTGTTGCCTTTGTACGTGCAGACCAGCTTGCATCCGTGGGACTTTTTACAAAACCGTCCTCCTCGTAAGGAAGCTCCACACCAGTAATTGAACCGAAGCCGAATTTATGGATGTATGACAGGAACTGATCAGTAGGAAGAAGGTCGCTCATCTGTGCAAAGACATCGTTGCATGAAAGCTCAAGGGCTCCGCGTACAGTCTGATATCCGTGGTGGTCAAGACAGTGAATGTTGATTACCTCATTCAATCCGGTTGTCCTAGTATAAAGTCCGTCACATAAGAAAAGAGTGTCCTGAGTAATTACACCTGAATCAAGATATGATGCCGCCGTAAAAATCTTGAAAACGCTTCCAGGCTCGTAGCTGTAGACTGCAGGCCGGTCGATTTTCTGGGAATCCGTTGCACTTGAATAGTCGTTAAGGTTTACGGACGGGAGGCTTATGTAAGAGAGGATTTCCCCTGATTTTGCATCACATGCAATTAGCATGAAGCTTTCCGCCTGGGTTTCCTCCATTGACTCCTTGGCAATTTTCTCCAGCTTGTACTGAAGGTTTGCATCGATTGTAAGATAGATGTTCTTTCCGTAGACCGTAGTTCCGGGTTCCGCAGTGCTTACATCCGGGCTAAGAAGTTCCTGCTGGCTCAATTCTATTCCGCTCCAGCCCTTCTGCTCGGTTCCCATGTAGCCTATAAGCTGACTTGCAAGGTCGTTCATCGGATATACACGCCACGGTATTGCATCAAAACGGCAGAAAACAGACCAGTCATTCTGCTTGGCAAGCTCATAAAGCTCGTCATACTGATTCTGTGTTATTTTTTTCTTGATGAAAGTAAACTGAGCATCCTTTTTACTTTCGATTATTGAAACGATTTCTTCAGCAGGCATTTCGAGTACTGGAGCCATTACCGATGCAAAAGTTGCAGGATCATTTATCATCTTTGGAGTAACGCCAAAATGATAGAATCGGGTAGGAACTGCAACAGGCTTTCCGTTCCTGTCAACTATGGAACCGCGTTCAACTGTGGGTGCAGATGGAGCAATAGGAGCCTGAGGTTTCACTGACAGCTTTGAATATGAAATAAATATAATAACAAGCAGCAGAATGGAGAATACAAGAAATACTATTACTCTCCCCTTCTTTAAGTACCCGTTTATCTGCATATTATTCTACCCAAAATGTTTTTTTCGGGAACAAAACCATAATCTCTTGAATCAATTGATTTTGCCTCGTTATCACCGATTGCAAGGATTGTCCCCTCTGGAACCTGAATGTTTCCCGCCATAAGATGATACTGTAGGGCCGTAAGTGAATACGACTTTCCACCCGCGTAAAGATTATATCCCGAATCAAAAGAATAATCCAGTGGCATACCGGAAATTGCCGCACAACGCTTTACCACCATGTTTCCTTCCATCATAAAGACCACGACATCCCCGACCTTAGGGCTACTCCAGCTGAATAACTGACTGTCACCAAAAGGAATATCCAGGCCGTATGCCAGTTTGTTCACACAGACAGTACTTCCGTCCATAAAAGCCGGTTCCATTGATACACCTTCAACACGCAGGAATTCAAATACAAAAATCCTAAGAAAAACAGCCGTCATGACTCCCAAAATCAGTCCGTATAAAACATATTTTCGTAAAAATGGTTTCATATTTTCAGCGTAATCCTCGGAATTATTCTAATATGGAAAGAAAAGAATGTCGATACATAATATATGGAAATCATAAATTATACGCAAAACAGTAAATATAATAATTCTATAGGCTTAAAGAAAATATTCGTCGGAATAAACAGACGCAGGCCTTTATATAAATCCTATGAGACCAGTACTTTTACACTGCCAAGGCATTTTACCGTCAAAAACATGTTCTTGACGGCTAAAGGTTATTTTAAGCTTGTAACACGCAAAATCATATCATTCATACCGTTCATGTGGATTATTCCGGCCGCAGTCGCATCTGTTTGCATTCCGGTAAAAGTCGTCAATGCGGTATCATACCGTGAAAGTTTTGCAACAGGAGTTTCCCTGAACCTGGAAGACTTCAATTCCTCAAATGTCCTGGACAGTGCGCTTGCCCTCTTTGCCATGAATAATGACAACTATTTTGACGCATGGGGAAATGTCCTGGATGAGGATGGAAACGCTATTGTAGTTCCTGCCGTTTCTTTCATGCAGCCTGTTTCTTTCCAGAATTACACTGTACGCTCAAATGACACTGTAGGTGGAATCTGCAAAAAGTTCGGGCTTTCAAAAATCGATACAATCATCGGCATCAACAATATTGCAAATGTCCGTGACCTTCGCGTGGGACAGAAAATCCGCATTCCTTCTCGTGACGGTCTTCTTCATACCGTAGTTTCCGGCGAGACCCTTGATAAACTCAGCACTAAATACTCTGTAAGTCTTTCTGATCTTCTTGACGTAAATGACCTTTCCAGCTCGACTTTAAGCGTGGGACAGCAGATTTTCATTCCGGGTGCAAGACTCGACAGCGATACCCTTGAACGTGCAATGGGAGAGGTATTCCGCTATCCTATTACCGCATCATGGAGACTCACATCAAAATTCGGCTCAAGAATAGACCCGATTTCCGGCGTAAGGAAAAACCACACTGGAATTGACATGGCATGTCCGACTGGAACACCAATCAAGGCAGCCATGACAGGAACCGTTGCATTCACAGGCTACAACAACACTTACGGCTATTACGTAATCATAAACCACCACGACAACTATCAGACACTGTATGCCCACATGAGCAAAATCATCGCTAAAAAGGGTGACAGGGTTTCTCAGGGAGACAAGATTGGTCTTGTAGGCTCTACAGGATATTCAACAGGACCTCACCTGCATTTTACGGTTTATAAGAACGGAAGCCTTGTAGATCCCCAGACTCTCCTGAAATAAGCAGGCCTGAAGGGAGGATAAATGAAAAGAATACTTGCATTTGTTCTTTTTGCAGAAGTTGTGTTCAACGCAGCCGCAGTAAATTCATTTACACCGCTCGACATCGACAAGGACAACCGCCTGCTTTTTAACATCACTGACGACTCAAATTCCTTTGACTCACTTTTTCTGGCAGGCATAGAAGAAAAATCATCCGACAAAATGCCTTCCATATTAACTGCATACCCGGAAAAAATCGATATGCTGGACGGTGGATCTTCGATACTTGTAACGAACAGGTATGGAAATGCTAAATTCAGCATAAAAAAGAATGCAGTTGAATGGACCTTTAATCAGGACAATATGACTTCCCCATACTTACACACTCCACCATCATCTGTAAGCCCGGATGGAAAATGGATGTGCGTGATTCGCCATGCAGAGGACGGAGGTTCTTTTATTGCCCTTGTGAACATATTAAATGGAAAGGAAGCTGTTTTATCTGATAAATGCGAGAATGAATTTGACAGGATTCCTGTAAAGTGGGCACCTGACTCAAAGACAGTTTTATATGAGAAAAACAAGACGGTATATTTTGCAACACCGGATGCCATTTTTAAGCCACAGCTTCTTTCTGAGGAAATGCGTGTCATCGGAAGCGGCTCAATAAACTGTGTAAGCTGGACAAACGATAAATTCATGCTCTATGTACATGATGACATAATCTATAAAATCTATGAGAATGAACTTTACAACCGTGCAATGTATGCTCCAATCGTAGGTTACGGTACAATCATAGCACGCCTGCCATACATCTTTGACTCAGACAAGGACAAGCTCTATTCAGCACAGGACGGAAAAAGCTTTGTTACGCTTACCGGGCAGAATATCGTCACTTATTTTTCATGCGTTCAGCAGGGACTTTATTTTGCAAAGGCAAACTCCATGTTCATCATTCCATCAGCAAACGGATCTGTCGTGGAATCCTGTGTGTACTGGTCCTCTGACAAAAAACCTCTTCTCTGGGTTCAAAGCCTTGACTATGAAAACGGAAGCAGAATCTCTAGCGCCTATTCCATAGAAAAAGATGCGGTTCTTAAAGTGCAGGCAAAAAATGCAGGTCTTCCTATAATTTCTCCAGACGGAAAAAAGATTGCATTCAGTTCTGACTCAGGATTTACAGTCTACGAGCTTTCAAGCTGGAAAAAAACAGCCTCATATAATAATCAAAAAATTGTCTCGTTCTGCTGGAAGAATTCTTCATCAATTATACTTGGAGGAAGCAGCTCCATCTGTGAGTGGAATGTGTCTAATTCAAAAGAATACTTTCTGCTATTGTCCTCTGCCAAGACATCTTGCTTTGACAACGAAAGGATTCTTGCCTCAAGCGGAAGCAAGTGGTACGAATTCAACTCAGAGACAGCCACGTGGAAAGAAAGCTCATTCAGCGGGAAAAAGCAGTCACAGACAGTAAGCAACGGCCGCTACAGGGCATACAGCGCAGGCTCTTCCATAAACATACGCGCATTGTCAGGAAGCCTCCAGACTTATCCTTTGTTCTCCAATAAAGCACAGGCAAAAAAAGCGGACAGAAAAATCGCAATCGTTTTTGATGCAATGGAAAATGCAGACGGTCTTGCAAAGGTTTTATCAGACATAGACAAATTCGGAATCAAGACAACCTTCTTTATAAACGGTGAATTTATCAGGCGCTATCCCCTTGAGACAAAACAGCTTGCCTCCTCTGGAATTGAATGTGCATCAAGTTTCTATTCAAGTGCAGACTTGCTTTCTCCTATGTTTACGATTGACGCACAGTTCATAAAACGCGGACTTGCAAGAAACGAGGATGAATTCCTTGCGGCGACAGGAAAAGAACTTTCGCTTTTATGGCATGCACCGGATTACAAGGACAACGAGATGATGCGCATGGCAGGAAATGAAAGCGGTTACACTTATGTTGACGCTGTTCCTGCTTCTTCATCTTCCTCCACAGGAAGCATAATAGAAAATATTATCTCTTCTCTTGAGAACGGTAAAATCATTTCAATTACAATCGGTAAAAATACAGGCGAACAGAACACATATCTCACCGAGCACCTGGACATGCTTATAAGCGCAATACTGAATGCCGGCTGGGAAATATGTCCTGTTCAGGAATTACTGTCCTGAGTCTTTCTTTAGGAATTTCGTGATAAGCGAATATTCAATAGAACCGAAAAACCTGTCGATGATATTTCCCTGGTCCACGCTGCGGTCTGCAACGAGCGGTATGGTCCTGAGTGTTTTCCCGTTCAATTTATATTCTATTGTGCCATAGCTTTTTCCGCATTCAACTTCTCCATAAATGACATCTGGAACGCTTGCCCATGCCTTTACAGCTGATGCTGATTCTGTCGGAGAATTACCGAAAATAAACGGAACTGTAAGTGATTCATCATAGAGTGGAATCAGGCGTACTGATTTTGCACTTCCTCCCAGAACACCCACGGTAAACTCATGCGGTTTTTCTGCCATATCAGCTGTGTAGTCTGCAAAATTAGAGAATGCATAATCAAACAATGCCTTGTTGTCCTGCACACGGTATTTGTTTCCTTCTGCGGTTGAAGATCCAGGTCCCTGCATTGTCACAGAAAGAAAACGTGTTCCATTCTGCTGTGCGGTGACTGCAATGTTGTAGCCGCTTTCATATATGAATCCTGTCTTGAGTCCGTCGCATCCCTGAATCGTGTCAAGAAGCTTGTTCGTGTTCATCTGCTTTACGCTGTTGACTGTGGCGCTGTTCTGCAGGCTGTCGGGAAGATTCTTTCTCTGCGGATATGTAATCGATGGCTGTGAGTGGTAAAGCTCAAGTGTCTCTGGATAAAGATTAATGTACTGACGCGAGAATGTTGCAAACTCTCGTGCTGTCGTAAGGTTAAGCTCACTGTAACCGCTGGACTCCACGAAATGAGTTTTAGAAAGCCCCATGTCAGAGACAACCATGTTCATGCGGTCTACAAATTCATCCATGTCTCCGCACACATAATTTGCAACCGCTATCGAGGCATCATTACCGCTTGCAATGGCAAGTCCAAGAAGCAGTTCCCTTAGGGTTACATGCTGTCCTTCATCAAGATACATTCTTGAGGCATCAGACGGAAGATTACGTGCCCATGACTCAGGTGGAAGCGGAACCTCATCATCAAGTGAGATTTCTCCGCTTGAAATCGCTTTGTAGACGACAAACATCTCAACCAGTTTTGTCATAGAGGCAGGCGGTATCTCCTCATCTGCATTTTTCTCATACAGAATGCTTCCTGTTCTTGTATCAACAAGAATTGCACTGCCGCATTTCAACTTTGGAGCATCAGCAGTAACTGTGTAAGGCAACGGACTTAGGTTAATTGAAGTCCTTTCCGGGTACATTGAGTCAAGATAATCGTTAAGAGTATTCTTTTCCTCCGTGCTCAGGGCAAAGGCCTCATCCGGATGAACTGCATTTTTTGCACCTGTATATACGACAACAGAAAATGCCGATAGAAGCAAGACAATACCGAGTATT
>JAGADS010000181.1 GCA_017613485.1 Treponema sp. | reverse complement strand
TTGCCTCCACAAAGGAATGGATGTCCTCCGCTGAATAATCTATGGCAAGGCTTCCGTCCGCAAGGTCCTTTTCTATCGATTTGAGTCCCGTTACGATCTGCTCTGACTCCTCGCGTGAGATAATGCCCTGTTCACCGAGCATTTTTGCATGAGCTATTGAACCATGGATGTCATCAAAAGCCATACGCTCATCAACATAAATCGAAGTCTCAAATTCAACCGCGGCCGCATCAGGTCCTTCCGCAAACCTTCCGCTCCACAAAGCTTTATGATTGTCATCTGTCAGCGCACTGTGCCTTTCTTTTTCCATGGAAACATACCCCCTTGCAAATCGCACTCAATAAATTGCTCCGTGAATTATATAGTATTTTTCCCCTTAGATAAAGAGCTTGAATTTGAGTTAGCTACAGCTAATCTTTATCAAAATATTAGAAAAATAACTAGCATATTTGCCTTTCTTATTCTATAATATAGCCACATTCTTTTTTATATTTTTGACCGTGTATGTTCATGGTTTAACGCATAAATTTTGTAAAAGGAAGTAGTTCAATGGAGAATACCAAACACTACGCTTATTTCCCAGGCTGTACGCTAAAGAACAAGGCGCTTGACCTTGATGTTTATGCACGCAAGTCTGCGGAAGCATTAGGTTTCACACTTGAAGAAATTCCTGAATGGCAGTGCTGTGGCGGTGAATACCCCATGGCAAAGGACGAATTTGCGACAAAAATGTCGTCTGTCCGAGCTCTGGCAAGTGCCCGCGATTCAGGAAAAGACCTGGTAACTCTCTGCAGTGCATGTTACAACGTAATCAAACAGGTGAACAATGACATGCAGACAGATGAGCTCTGTGCTTTCAAGGTGAATAATTACCTCAAGCAGGATGATATTGAGTATCATGGTGAGGCTAAAGTAGTTCATTACCTTGAGATTCTGCGTGATGTTGTAGGCTGGGACAATGTAAAGGCTGCCGTAAAGAATCCGTTCAAGGGAAAGAAAATCGGCGCTTACTACGGATGCCTGCTTCTTCGCCCGGGAAAAGTCCTTCAGTTTGACGATCCGGAGAACCCGCAGATTATCGAGGACTTTATCAAGGCTATCGGTGGAACTCCAGTCATCTACGGTCAGAGAAACGAATGCTGCGGTGCATATACAATGTTCGAGGATGAGTCAATTCCAAAGAACAGGGCAAAGAAAATCCTTTCAAATGCAGAGGATATGGGAGCTGACTTCCTTGTTACATCATGCCCTCTCTGCCGCTATAATCTCTTAAAGAACAAGGGTGACTCAAAGCTCGATGTAATTTACTTTACAGAGCTCCTTGCAGAAGCCTTAGGTGTAAAGGAGGCTAAGTAAAAATGGAAAACAACGAGCTTGCAAAAGAAATCATCCTTCTTAAAAGCGGCGTAAATCCAAAGAAATGCATGGTCTGCGGCAAATGCTCTGCTACATGTCCCAACTACGATGCAATGGAATATCATCCGCATCAGTTTGTACAGATGGTGGAGAACGGAGACCTTGAGCCTCTTTTGAAATCTAAGTCAATCTATGCATGTCTCTCATGTTTTGCATGCCTTGAGCGTTGTCCACGCCAGGTAGAGCCTGCAAAACTGATTGACGGTGTACGTCAGTATGTTGAAGGTCAGCGCGGTCCTCACCGTCTTGATCCTGTTCAGGTCCCGGAGCATCTGGACGATGATATGCCTCAGCAGGCTATTGTCAGTGCATTCCGCAAATACAAGAAATAGGAAGGTGGCATAGAAAATGGAAAGAATCGGTGTATTTGTATGTCACTGCGGTACTAACATTGCCGGAACAGTTGACGTAGAGAAAGTTGCTGAGGAACTTGGAAAGGTAGACGGAGTTGTTTACTCAACCCACTACACTTACATGTGTTCTTCTGCAGGTCAGCAAATGATTGAGGACCATATCAAGAACGACAAGCTTACAGGTGTTGTTCTTTGCTCATGTTCTCCACGCATGCATGAGAAGACATTCCGTTCATGCGCAGAGCGTGCAGGTCTTAACCCGTTCAAGGTAGAAGTTGCAAATATCCGTGAGCAGACCTCATGGGTAATGAAAGATATGGAGCAGGCCACCGAGAAGGCTATTGCTCTTGGTAAGGCTGCCATCGCAAAGACAATCCTGGACACACCTCTTATCGCAGGTGAGACACCAATGACAAAGCGTGCCCTGGTAATCGGTGGCGGTATTGCAGGAATTACAGCAGCCCTCGACATTGCAGACGCAGGCTTCCCTGTTGACATTGTAGAAAAAGACTACACTGTCGGCGGTAAGATGGCAAAGCTCGACAAGACCTTCCCGACTTTGGACTGTGCCTCATGTATCGTAACTCCAAAGATGACGGAAGTAAGCCAGAACCCGAACATCCGCATTCTCTCAGCTTCTGAGGTTTGCAGGGTAAGCGGATATATCGGAAACTTCGAGATTGACATCAAACGTCACCCGCGCTATGTTGACGAGACAAAGTGTACTGGTTGTGGTGCCTGTATCGAAAAGTGTCCAAACAAGAAGGTTCCAAACAGCTTTAACCTTGGCCTGAACAACCGCAAGGCAATCGACATTCCTTTTGCCCAGGCTGTTCCAAAGGTGGCAAACATCGACGCAAACTACTGCCTCCACATGAAGGGTCTTGCAAACGGCAAGGATAATGTCTGTGGATTCTGTGAAAAGGCTTGTGCCGCCGGTGCAATCAAGTTTGACCAGAAAGAAGAAATCATTACGGAGAAATATGGTGCAATCATCGTAGCCACAGGTTACAACCCGATTTCTCTTGAAAAATTCGATGAATACGCATACAACCAGAGCCCGGACGTTGTTTCATCACTTGAATTCGAACGCCTGTGCAATGCTTCCGGTCCTACAAACGGCCACCTTTTGCGCCCGTCAGACGGAAAAGAGCCAAAGACAATCGTATTCGTTCAGTGTGTAGGCTCACGCTGTTCTGCTGATTCTACAAAGGGTCATGAGTACTGCTCAAAGATCTGCTGTATGTACACTGCAAAGCATGCCATCCTTACACGCGACCACTATCCGGATACAAACTGCTATGTATTCTACATTGACGTTCGTACTCCAGGTAAACTCTTTGATGAATTCTACCGCCGTGCAGTTGAACAGTATGGCGTTCATTACATCAAGGGTCAGGTAGGAAAAGTTACTCCACAAAGCGACGGAACTTTGGATGTTCAGGGAAGCGATTTGATTTTGAACAAGCAGGTCCACATCAAGGCGGACATGGTTGTACTCGCTGCATCCATCGAACCTGATAAGAGCGCAAGACCTCTTGCAACAATGCTTACGACTTCCATGGACAACAACGACTTCTTCCTTGAGGCCCATGCAAAACTCCGTCCAGTTGAAAGCCCGACTGCAGGTATCTTCCTTGCAGGATGCTGTCAGGGACCAAAAGACATTCCGGAGACTGTTGCCCAGTCCTCAGGTGCCGCTGCAAAGGCAATCTGCCTGCTTGTAAAAGACAAGCTCAAGAACGACCCGTGCACTGCTCAACCTGATGAGAACGCATGTAACGGTTGCGGACAGTGTATCAACGTCTGTCCTTACGGTGCAATCTCTTATATCGACAAGGATTTCCGTGGCCCGAACAGAACTACAATCACACGCCACGTATCACAGGTCAACAGTGCCATGTGTCACGGTTGTGGTGCATGTACAGTTGCATGTCCTTCTGGCGCTATGGATCTTAAGGGATTCAGCAATAAACAAATCTTGGCGGAGGTCGACTCAGTTCTCTAGGACCGAGGAAATGAATTATGAGTGAAACTAACAATAAAAACTGGACACCCAAGATTGTTGCATTCTGCTGTAACTGGTGTTCCTATGCAGGAGCAGACCTGGCTGGTAACAACCGTCTTGAATATCCTGGAAACGTAAAGATTATCCGTATTCCGTGCTCATGCCGCTTGAATCCATTGTTTATTCTTCGTGCATTCCAGCGCGGTGCTGACGGAGTAATTCTGTGCGGTTGCCATCCTGGTGACTGCCACTATTCTACCGGAAACTACTTTGCACGCCGCCGTATGACCCTTCTCTTCTCCATGCTTGATTATCTTGGAATTGAAAAGGGACGTACACGCGTTGAATGGTGTTCTGCTGCTGAGGGTGTTCGCTTTGCTGGAATCATGAATGATTTTGTAAAGCAGATTACAGAGCTTGGTGAATGCAAGAAGCTGGAGGATGTAAGATGCAAGACAAATTAATCAAACGTGCAAAAGAACTTCTTTCAGAAGGCAAGGTTCAGAAGGTAGTAGGTTGGAAAAAAGGTCTTTTTGATGATGACATCACACCTGCAGTATTTGCAAGTGCAGAGGAACTCGACAAGGGCTTTGTATTCAACAAGTACTGTGCCGCCAACCTTTCAAAATATCTCGTAAAGATAACACGCGATATCGAGGTAAAGAAAAGCACTACAAGAATGAACAACACAATGGCAAAGCAGAAAGATCCTAACGCTGCAGAAGCCCCTATTCCACAGGAACGCGTCCTTGTTTTCCTTAAGCCGAATGACACATATTCATTCACACAGCTTCTTAAAGAGAACCGCATCACACGCGATGACGTTTATGCCATCGGAGTTCCATGTCAGGATACTCTTGACGGTGGAGAGGTTTGTGAGACATGCAAGAATAAAAAGCCTGTTTCATGCGACGAGCTTATCGGAGTTGAGGCAGACGTAACACCTGTTGAGTCAACACGCATGGCAGAGGTTTCAAAGATTGAGGCAATGACTGCAGACGAGCGCAATGAATTCTGGAAGAATGAATTTTCCCGCTGTCTCCGCTGCAATGCATGCCGTGATATTTGTCCTGCATGTACCTGCGAGAAATGTGTATTCGACAACAACAAACTGTACACCTCACAGAAAGTTGCACAGACAGACTTTGAGGAAAGCCTCTTCCATATTATCCGTGCATGGCATGTTGCCGGACGCTGTACAGACTGCGGTGAATGTTCACGCGTTTGTCCTCAGCATATCCCGCTATATCTCCTGAACCGCAAGTTCATCAAGGACATCAACGAGATTTACGGCGACTATCAGGCTGGAGCAGACATGGAATCAAAGCCTGCCATGCTTACATTTAATGCCGAAGGCGACCCGGAGACAACAATCGTATGGGAACGCTCTAATGACGGAGGTGCTGAGTAATGCTTAGTATTTCACAAGATAAAATTGATTCATTGTTTGAGCTGATCGGCACAAAGCAGCCTCTGTTTCTGCCGGTAGACAATTCATCGGGAAAAGCAGATTTCAAACAGTGGGAAAAAGGCGTAAAGCTTTCTTCTGCGTTAAAGACTGTCAGATCCGCCAAGGACTTTTTCTTCCCCAAGACAGAGCACATGGTAAGCTACACGATGAAGGGAAAGGAAATCACTATGGAAGATCCGCGCAAGGAGCTCGAGGACTTTGTTGTTTTCGGTGTACGTCCATGTGATGCAGTGGGATTTTCTGTAATCGACAATGTTTACCTTAACATGAATCCGGTTGACTCTTACTACAAGAACCGCCGTGACCATGGAACAGTAATCACATTTGCCTGCAATGAACCAGCCAAAACCTGTTTCTGCTCAACTTACGGCATTGATGCATCCCTTGACTCTGATAAGAACGGATCAAAGGGTGATGTAAGCTGCTGGCTTAGTGACGGTAAATACTTCTTTGAGGCAAACACAGACAAGGGCAAGAAGTTCATGGAAGCTGCAAAATCAGTGCTTGATGATTCTGATGCAAAGGCTGTAGATGCTGCAAAGAAAGACATTAAGGACAAGACAGAGAAACTTCCGTTTGCTCATCTTGATCTTTCAAAATTTCAGGGCAAGGACATGCTCAAGATCTTCAACTCAAAAATCTGGGAAAAAGTCAGTGAGCCATGTCTTGGATGCGGAACAT
>JAGADS010000180.1 GCA_017613485.1 Treponema sp. | reverse complement strand
CTGCTCATTTCTGTTCCGGGGCTATACGCTGCGGGGAAAAATGATGACATCTCTCACTACCCCTCATACTTTAATCAGGTTATTTCTTCCGCAAAATCAAAGGCTTCATCCGGACAGTTTACTCAGGCTGCGAAAATCTTTATTCAGGAAAAAAGCGGAGTCCGTCCCCTTGAGTTTCAATACGACACATTCTTAAAGGAAGGACATTCAGATTCTGTAGTTTCTCAAGTTCAAAATATAAAATCAGATATTCAGGAAAGCATAAATGAATATTTATCATATCAGGATAAACTGGATTCCTACAAAAAAAACATAAACTCAACGCTTAACTCAAAAAATCCGGATCTTATACTTACTGAATATAAAAAAATTGAGCCTGTTTTAAAATCTCTTGTCAAAACCAGAAATAAAGTCTATTCCTCAGGACTTCAGTCGCAGTCACTTTTTAATGAGGCACGGAAAAAAGGCATTATTCAGGATGCAAGCTATCTTTCATATCTAAGCAAATTTATTCTTGGAAACGGCAAGGATGAATATACCGGTATGATAGGGGTTATGGATCTGCAGCTTCTTCAGACTGTTGAAGCACATATTAAACCGTTGTATTCGCTTGAACAGGATTTTGTAAAAAAACTATCCGCACAATTTCAGGAGATTTCACCTCCGTCATATCCAGTACTACCAGAGGCAATTAAATCTCGTTGCCTGCAAATTGAGCAGATTTTTACAGTCATGAACAGCCTTATTGAAACTGATGATGCAAGGACAGGGGAAAATAAAGCCTTTATCCAGGACAATGAATATCTGACTTCAATAAAAGCCCTGTTCTACATATACGACAGGACATTAAAACTGGTTGACCTTACAGAAAAATCTGTCAATCTGGTCTACGAAATAGAAGATTTTATTGACAAAAGCGTTGCTGATATAGCACAGGATCTAAGGGATAAAAAAGACGATATCTCTGTAACTTTTGTAAATCAGTCAAATACCCTTCTGAAATACGGGAACTCTGCTCTCGATTTGGAAAAAGAAAAGTGGATAGATGAAGTAAAAAAGATTTCATCAAATTCACAAAAGTGGAATGATTTCATATCAGTTTATGTGAATTCATGTTCATCACTTAATAAATACTGTTCTGCCAAATCACTCAATGCATTGAAAATGGCAGGAGAAAGACTTGTGGATGCAGCTAAAAACATGTATGCAGAGGATACTGAGAAATTTCAGGTTCTGCAGAATTTGATTCCTAATGACAGTAATCCCAATGCACAGCAGTATCCCACAAAACTCATAGCAGGTACAAAAACATTCAGACAGAGTATATCTCTTGATGTAAACACATTAAAATCAGCTTCTGAAATACTTAATGCCGGAAACGCATCGTTCAAATCTACGATTCAATCACTTCAGAAACGCATAAATGATTCAATAAATTCAATAGACAAGCTTAACAATGAGACTACACTATTAGCTGAAAAAGCCAGGGCACAGCAAAGGGAAGCCCTTCAGGCACAGAATCAGATTGACCTTTATTACAACAGGGCCATATCGGCATACAATGCGGGAAATTACAAGACTGCACGACAGAATCTTGACAGGGCAAATACTCTCTATGATGCATCAATAAGCAGTTTGAGCCGGGATGCAGGAATAAAGGAAGAGGTATACAGCAAGCTTACAAAACTTAAGCAAAACATCGCCGAAAAGCAAAAGCCGCTTCTTGTCCAGGAAATCCGCGTCTACAAGACTAATGCAAAAAATGCCTATTATGCAGGAAATTTTGATGAAGCCAGCATACAGCTAGCGGAGGCAGAAAAAACAAGAGAAAACTGGGGAAAATTCATGGATGTTGAGCTGGATGAAGATGAAGAGCTTAACCGCCTGAATAATCTTGTAAACACCGCGCTCGCCATCAAAAGCGGAAAGGAATTGAATCCCAATGATGCACTTTATCCTGAGATGTCACAGATTCTTTCAATCTCAAACCAGTATTACACACAGGCACAGTCTTTACTTGACGAGGGAAACAAGGAAGAGGCCACAGTCTACCTTAACAAGGCTAAGGATAAGCTTAATGAATTAAAGATTATATATCCCAGAAACCAGCAGGCTAACCTCCTTTCCATGAGAATAGATCAGATACTTGACATAAAGCAGTTCAACGAGGCTTTCAAGACAAGATTTGAGGAACTGAAGCTTGTCAATTACTCTCTGCGTGACACATCAGCCCAAATAGCATACTCTGACCTTCAGGATCTTTATGAGCTTGAACCTGATTATCCCGGACTTAAGTCTTTTATGAGCCAGACAGAAATAAATCTGGGACTCAGGCAGAAACCTATAGACAATTCTTCAATAGAGGAAGCCCAGGCTTTGGCAGAACAGGCTTACACACAGCTTTCAGAAGCAGAACGTGATACGATTAAGCTTGAGTCTGCACGTAATCTTGCAAACAGGGCTTTGGTATTAAATCCCAACAATGATTTAGCCATTTCCGTACTTGATGAAGTTGCGCTAAGAACAGGAACTACTGCAGCTGTTATTCTATCCAGACGTGATGAGGAGAAATATCAGCAGGCAATTACATATCTTCAAAATGGAAATGTTGTTGCGGCAAATTCAAATCTTCAGGAACTACTTCAGACACCTGCAAACAGAAGATCCGCAAAAGTTCAGAAATTGCAAAGCAGAATCCAGGGGATGCTGAATTGAAAAAACATACAGTTCTTGCCATAGTAATTCTTTTAACCGCCGCATTTCAGGCTTTCTCTCAAACGCTCTACTGGGAAAACCCAATGGAAGCAAGCGATCCTTCCCTTGACTGCCGTTTTCCTACAACAGTTTCAGGAACTGACAAAAAAGCATTGACATCTGCTGCATTCTGGCAGGAAATAGATAAAAACAACCATCAGATTTATCTTTCCGCAACCAGTACAACCGACACAGTAAACTGGACTACTCCTGTTCGTTTTGCAGGTCCATTCTTTTATTCCGGAGATATACCTGTCATCTACTCAGCTGCCGTAAATAACAAGGGAAACATCGTCGTCGCTGCCTTAAGCGGAATAAATGAAATCACAGTCTATACAAGCACTGATGCAGTAAACTTTAAGGAAACCAAGCTTCCAGCACAGGAATTACCGCTTGTAGGTCCCAGAATTTTCAGTACATCCTCGGGCTCTTTCATTCTTTTTGCAACACTCGCAAAAGAAGAATCATTTTCGCTTGTTTATTCAACTTCTAGAGACGGAAAAACATGGTCGGCTTTTAATCCGTTCAATTTTTCATATCCGAATACATCGAACCCTCTGGTTCCTTACATGACACCAGTAAAAGGCGGTGACCTTCTTGTATTCCAGGCACACTATTCCTCTGGGAACAGATACTCTTTTCAGCTTTTCTCCTCAAAAACAACTGACAACGGAAAGACATGGTCTGCACCGATAATGATTACTCAATCCATGGATGATTTCCATAACTACAACAATCAGCGTCCTGTCGCCATTTCAGATGGAACAAACATATATCTTGCATGGGAACGCTCTCTTTATTCCTCTGTCGGAACATCAATATATGTCTCAAGCCTGAACAATGACGGCTCCCTTGGAATGGATGCAAATTCAATAAGCATAACAAATTCCTGTCTTAATCCCGTACTTTTCAGCTACAACGGAAGCATATACCTTTTATGGGCTGATTCTGAGACAAAAAACAACAGGGCATATCTTTCTAAAAGACTGGAACTCTTTTGGGATGATCCCTCTGTAATGATTAACGGGGTTGATTCTTCTGTCTATCCTGTAACTGCCAACCGTGAGAAGGAACTTGGATTTATATGGCAGAACAAGACGAATGCAAGCTCTTTTCAAATTCAGCGTCTAGTAAAAGATGCCAGTTCCCCTGCTCCTTTGATTATTCCACAGACTTTCGAAGACGGGAAAGGCGGAAATTTAGACCATATCAGCGCTATTATTCAGGAAGGAACAGATTCATCTGGTGTCAAAGGCTTTTCTGTCTTATGGACAAATGACCCTAATGCAGAACCGGAAAACACGATTACAAATCTTCCAGAAGAGACATTGATTGAGGGTGATATTCCAGAGGACGGATTCTGGTATTTCAAGGTAAAGCAAGTTGACTACTCAAATAACTGGTCTAAATCAGCTATTGTTTCATATAGAAAAGATACTGTTGCACCTAAGGCACCTAAAATAAAACCAATCGAACTTGACGAGAATAATCTTTCGACTTCCAATACTTTTTCAATTGAATGGCTTCCTGACCCAGAAGACAATGATAT
>JAGADS010000179.1 GCA_017613485.1 Treponema sp. | reverse complement strand
TCACTTTTTTTCTGTGCATCATCAAGGTCAAAAAGTTCCATGCCAGCCCTCAATCCTTTTCAAACATCAGCTCGAATATATCACGTCCCGCATCAATTCCCTTCTGCTCGAATTTGGTCCTTGGCCTCCATTCCTGATGGGGTGCAAATCCTTCATAACGGTTGTGTATTCCAGAGGTAGCATTCAGTTCCTCAAGTGCATTTTCCGCATACTCTGCCCAATCCGTAACAAAATAAAGATATCCGCCTTTTTTGAGTTTACTTGCAAGAAGTTCTGTTCTTGGTCTGTGAATGAGCCGCCTTTTATGATGCTTTTTCTTTGGCCATGGATCAGGGAAAAAAATATGGAATGCATCAAGCGAAGAATCCGGTATCATTTTCTCCAGGGTTTCAATGGCATCATGTTCAATTATACAAAGATTCTTAAGCTGTCTTTTTTGTATTTCTCCAAGAAGCCTTCCCACGCCTGGTTTATGGACTTCTGAGCCAATGTAATTCATGTCGGGATTTTTCTCTGCTATCTCTACCGTTGCATGTCCCATACCAAAGCCTATTTCCATTGTCACAGGATTATCGTTTTTAAAGATCTGTGAATAAACAAGGGGATTTTCGGCAAACGGGATGCAGTACAGGCTGTTCAATTCTGAATAGCATTTTTTCTCGTTGTCCGTCATGCGTCCGATTCGGATTACAAAGGTTTTTACAGGCCGATGATATTTCTCTGTCTCTCCGGCATCCTGATTCTCAATGTCACTCAATTATTTTCCCCTCAAAGGTTTTCTGCAGGCATCATGCACACTGCGTTTCCGCTGTATAATCTATAGCATACACGGATTTTTTCCGCAACCCCATATTCCTTTTTTATGTCGCTGTTTGTGCTCCAGCTATCCTTTCTCTCCCCGTAAAAAAGCAAAAGTCCGTCGGCATCATACAGGGCTATATTCTCTTCCCTGTCGATTCTCATATCCCTGAACTCTGTGGCAGTAGATTCAAGCAGCTGAGCAGGATATTATACGCTAAAGACATTCTGACTTTCATCCCCAGCCATATCAACATAATACAGTGTATAGGCTCCCTGAGGTATTGCCGAACCTTCTGATGCTACAAAATTTGTGTACCCGGCCCATTCATTATTTTTTTTTGTTGATATAATCCTAGGGTTTCTGCATTCCCATTCCAGTCCACTCTCGTTGTGCACTGCCCTGATTTCTTCAACAGCACGCTCATCAAGGTTTGTCTCTGCAAAAACAGAAAGCCTGACAGATGGATGTGATTCCCAGTCTTCCCAGTCAAACACTACATTTGCGACAAGTCCTGTTATGCGGGATTCAGAATCAGAGCAAGATGAAAAATAAAAAAGAAATGCCATGCCGAACACAAGGGAGAAAAACAATCCTATAGCACTTGAACTTGTTCCGGCACGGAGAATTTTCATATCAGAAATTGAATTTCAGGCTGATAACCGTAAGATCACTGGCAGTAAACTGATTGACCAGAGACTCAAACTTTACGTTGACCTTTTTACAGGCATCATCAAGATAGGAAAGATAGTAGAGTCCAAGATCAGTTCCTTCCTCACCTTCCGGCATCTGACGGTAAAAGTCAATCAGTGATTTTTTGTTGAGGTCTGCTGCCATCTTGTTCTCGATGTTTTCCTTTACTTCCTGGAACTCATCATCCTTGTTGTAAAGGGTTATGTTAAGGCTTCCCTGTTTTCCGATTGAAGTTGAGCCACCACCTATCTTCCATGAGAGGAATACTACCTCGTGCTTCCTTACAAGCTCCTGAACGATTTTCTGGCGGATGTCCGGGTCATAGATAAGTGAATCGGAATTCTCGATTCCCTGATACAGGATGCGGGCTTCCTTGCGCATGTTTGTGTTCTCGCAGTTCAAGGCAAGCTCCATCACCATAACGGATATGTATTCGGCAACCTTTGACTTGTCCATGTAGCTTGCAAGAGACTGGCGGATAACGCTCATAATCTGAATGAAACCGTCTGCCTTGTAGAATTTCGTGATGATGTACCAGTTCATCAGGCTAAGGCGGTTAAGGAATTTCTCTGTCATCAGAAGATAAATATTTTTCTCTTCAGGAGTATAATCCTTGTTGCTCATTATGCTTTTCCAAACCGGTTCAAGTATTGACTGACGTGCGGCCTGGATTATGTTTTCCTTCATGACAAGATGGGTTCTGAGCTGCTTGTCTGAGATATTCGTTTTTTCATCGATAAGCTGACCTGGATTTGACCTGTTGTGCCGGCGTACACAGTCACACTGGATTAAAGCGGCAAAGATTTCCCGGTCGAACTGCTTGTACAGGATTGAATAGACAATGACCTTGGAAAGATCCATGATTTCCTGTCTTTTTGACACGAATTCTGACATGGATATCTCCAGCTTGGAGACATAATCCACAAGAATCATGTTCTGCAGTGACATCGGAGAAAAATGGTCCATACTGATTCCATATTCCTCCTGGTTATCCGCAAGCCGGAAGCGAAGAAGCTTCTTTTTATGGCTGATGAAATGAGAAGCCCCTTCTTCTGTAAGCACTACCTTAAGTGGAAGATCCAAATAGAATTTTTTTCCTGCCGCACTCATACTTTATTAAAAACTCCTGTCAGCCGCTCATTGTACCCTAAAGGTCTTGCAATGTAAACAGCAATAATCTAAAATGATATTATATATGATAATCCAGAAATTGAAAAGGCATTTTTTCATTTTTGCCGCTTTTATAGTCCTTTTCTCCGTCAATCAGACACTTTATGCTCAATCAGCACCTTTGGAGGGTCTTGCACTGAGCGATTATCTTTATGACTTTTTGAGCGGTTCAGGACTTGATGTTCAGCGTCAGGACCTTTCCACGACAGATTCATACAATTATCCGCAGAATCTGACTATTACATTATCGGCAGAAAACGAAAATGGAGAGAATAAAAATTGGCTTGACTCATCAATAAATTGCATAATTTTCGCTTTCACACAGGATTTTGCCTCTGAAAACCCGGATTTTCTTCTTGAATTCATTAAAAGGCTCGAAAACCTGAGTCTTACATACCAGAGTGTGATTCTCCTATGTGCAAATGACACTAACCTTGATTACCTTGTGGATAATTCCAAACACCCTTCTGGAACTGAAAGTTTTGTGGAAAACATGGGTTATGATGACAGGACATGTGCAATAATCATAGACAGGGCAGAAACCAAGCGCTCAATAACTTTGGGAGAAGGAAATGAAGTCGCACCTCTATGGCTTGTCCGCACAATGAACGATGCATTTGAGGAAAAAGGCTTTGACAGTACTCTGCTTTTTACTACCCCGCTGTCTCAGAAAATGGGCCTGGAAGTACCTAATTTCCGCTTAAGGCCATTCATGCAGTCCAATATTCCGGCGGCTGCTTTTGCACTTTTTACAGAAGAAGATGACCTTGACATTCTTGCCTTTACGGCAGGGAAGCTTTCCCAGCTGAACAGGACAAACTGGGACCGCCATTATTTTTACTTTAAAGTCGGACAGGAAGCCTATTGGCCAGGCGAAGCAGTTTTTATCCTCGGTTTTATAATCCTCAGCGTAATCATTCTTCTAGCCCTTAGCTTTACTACTTTTACAGGAACGAACAGAAGCCGTGCTCTTGCCCGTGACATCATACGCTCATGGTTTTTGATTCCAATGACAATTGTTCTTTCCACATTATTCCTGCATATTGTTCAGTCTGTGCTTGAAGGTCTTGGAGTTAAAAATCCCCTGCTGTTTTTGGCATTAAAAATTATCATTACAATGATTCTTCTTAATGCCCTTTATATCATTCAAATAAGGCTGAATTTCTTTGTATCACTGAAGGCATCCGGCTACCTCATGCTTTTTGTCGCTGCAAGCAATTTTCTTATCTTCTCATCAATTGAAATTACGCTGCTCTACTTTTTCTTTTTTGAATATCTTCTGTATTACATCGCCGAACGATGCCGGAAAACTACCTCGCTGATAATTGCTTTCATTCTTCCGATTGTCCCAATAGCACTTCTACTCATAAATCTTTTGCAAAGGTCCTGGTCACCTTCGCTTATGGAATTTCTGCATTTCTCATGGATACGCGACTTTATACTTGCACTTACGCTTTTCCCGCCACTCATGCAGATGAACCGTATCTTGATATCAATCGATGTTTTTTCAAGTGAGAAAAAATATCCTCTCAAGAAGATTATTCCTTTTTCTTTTATAACGCTGTTCTCCATTCTTTTGGTAGGCCTGGCTTTTTACTTTACTATCAATGCCTTTACACCGTCCGAATCAAAAAATGTACAGGTAATTCATCCAACAATAACAGAAACACTAGAGGAAGGAATACTTGACGTTAAGCGGGAAACCATTCCTTTCATGGAGCTTACACAAAATGAGATTACAGTAAGCAGTACTGAAAAGCTGATTCGTCTTTCTGTTTCACTGATTTCTTCAAATGAAACTCCGATTTACAACTCCAATTATGAGTATATTCCGATAGACGGAAAAACAGGATCATTTACATTTACAGACTATCCTGCAGGTCCTGTTACTTTAAGCTATTCAACTGAGCCTGATGCCGTATACAGCCTTGATATATCAGCCTATACTATAGACCAGGAGTCAAATATCAAGCACAGGAAACTCAGCCTTAACTGTATGCCGGAGGAAGAAAGCGATTGAAAAAAGTTTATCTCCACGTAGACCTTGACGCTTTTTTTGCATCTGTAGAGCAGCTGGAGCATCCCGAATATCGTGGTAAACCAGTAATAGTCGGAGGGATTCCCGGTGACAGGCGTGCGGTTGTCTCCACGGCATCCTATGAGGCAAGAAAATTCGGTGTTCACTCCGCAATGCCCCTTGTAAAAGCTGTTGCACTCTGTCCTGATGGAATTTTTGTAAGGGGAAACTATCATCACTATCAGGAGAAATCGCAGGCTGTGATGGATATTTTCTCTGAGTATTCTCCAGATGTTATACAGATTTCTGTTGACGAGGCATTCATTGACCTTACAGGAACTGAACGGCTTTTAGGGAAACCAGTGGATGTTGCAAGGAACTTAAAGAATGAGGTCAAGGAGAAAACAGGCCTTACTGTAAGCGTAGGAATTGCCTCCACGATGTATGTTGCAAAGATATGCTCAGGACTCAATAAGCCAGATGGTCTTACATACGTTCCAGAGGGAAATGAAACAGAGTTCATGCTCTCTCTTCCGCTTGAGAAGCTCTGGGGTGCAGGAAGCAAGACATTATCAAGGCTTTATAATGCAGGTCTTAGGTCAACTAAAGAAATTTTCAGTAAATCACAGGCTCTTTTGATAAGCCTTTTCGGTGACAGTACGGGCCGTTTTTTATATGAGTCTGTAAGGGGAAATCCAGGACTTGAATTCGGCGGTGAGGCAAAAAACCATTCGATCAGTGCGGAAACTACCTACGACTTTGACTTGACTGAACGCTATGCAATTGACACTGCCCTTATGGAGCTTTCGATAAATGTTTCTTTCAGGATGAGGAGAGAAAACGTAAGGAGCAGGACTGTATCACTTAAAATCCGCTATGATGATTTTACTACTGTTTCCATACAGTCAACACAGGACAGGTTCATCATGAGTGCTGATGACCTTTTTTCAAGATGCCAGGCTTTGTTTACAAAAAAATGGGAGAACGGACGCGGAATAAGGCTTCTTGGTGTGTGCTGTGAGAATGTAGAGGATACTTCAAATCCTGTTCAAAAGGAACTCTTTGATTTTGGGGATGAAAAAAAGGCAAAGGTTGAGGAAGCGATTTACAAGATGGGAAATAAAAATCCGGGCCTTGCAGTTACCAAAGCCCGGTTATTGAAGAAATAAAAGAAACTTTTCTTATGGTTGCCTTTTATTCAAGTGGTGCAAAATATCCGCTCTCGTCCTTTCCTGATCGGTTCAGAAGATATGTCTCCACCTCGACAGGCAGATATTTCTTTCCGAATTCAGTCTTTTGATTTGATGTAAAGCTGAACTGGTAGATACCTGATGGAAGAGCTATGAGATCCTCCAGCACAGGAGCAAGTCCCTCTGATCTGTAGACATAATATGTAGTTCCTGTTGTATTTTCAGTAAGATAGTCAACCTCTCCGGCAGGAAGAAGTGTATCAACCAGAATCGTGCTGAATGAGATTGAGTTATTGTTCAGGTATGCGGTAAGGTCAGAAAGGCTGTATTTTGTAAATGCATTCTGGCTTACTGTTCCTGATGTTATGTAGATTATTCCACGCTTCTTCTCACCGTTTACCAGGTCATTTGCGGCAAGACGCATTCCAAGGTCAAGTGCTGCATTTTCTGTGTATGGAGAGGAAAGTGCCCTTACGGAGAATGATGATAGATTTGACGGACTTCCGGTAAACTCTGTTGTCGGACTCTCACCTGCTGAAATCACTGTAACCTTTCCCTTTCCGTTCATTGCGGCACATATTTCCTGTACTGCGGAGTTGACCTGTTCCTCGTAGTACTGCATGTCGGTTGAGCGGTCAATCAAAAGAGTGATGTCCATTGTATCATTGTTATCGGCAGCACCTACAAGCTTGAGGTTTGATACCGGGCGCTTGTTCTCTGTGATGAGGAAGTTGTCAAGGTCAAGGCCTACAATCGGCTGGCGATGCCTGTTTTCAACCTTTACTTCCATTACGACATTCGGGAAATTGTCTTCGATAACGCGTTCAATCTGCACGTTGAATCCGCCAACGAGCTCTGTCATCTTTGACATTACATAGATTTCGTTTGCCTTAAAGTCTGTTACGATGATGTTTCCGTTTCTATCCGGGACTGCGGCTGTTATCTGGCTTGTGGCACGTGCTGTCTTTCCATTCTCAAACACAGAGCCTGTATCTGTATCAACTGTCACAATTCTGTTCTTGTCGGTAAGAATTATGTGATCACCCCAGTTCTTAAGGGATTCTGGGCGTGCGAATGTCTTTTCATTTACAAGATTTGAAATGAAGTTTCCTGCACGGTCAAATTCATAAATTGCACCTGTAGCACTGTCGGCAACAAACACCCTGTCATCAAGGACCGCAATACCTGTCGGAGAGCGGAAGCCTGGGAAATCAGCTGATTTCTGTCCAAAATGAAGAAGTCCGTTTCCATCGGGATCAAATACAACCACGCGGGCATTTCCAAAATCTGTTACATAAATGTTTCCGAAGCTGTCCTCTGCAAGATACTGAGGGCCTATGACTTCGCCTTCTCCACGTCCTTTTTTTCCGAAGTACTGGATGAAATTTCCGTCCGCATCAAGGAGTGCAAGCCTGTCCCCTGCAAATTCACTTACAAGAAGGTTTCCGTTCTGGAGCCTGATTATGTCCATGGGGCGGTCAAATCCGTTTATCGGACCACGCGAACGCTTTTTTATTACGCCATTCACATCATAGTGCAAAATCTCATTTGTTCCGTATGCCACAATCCAAAGGCTTCCGTCTGTGTTTGCAAGGGCAGAAACCGGCTGGCTGTAGATGAGTGAAGTTCCGTTGATATGCGGGAATGATCCTGCCTCTGTATAATGCTGTGAATAGTCAAATTCTGTCTGAGTAATTCGTCTGTCACCGACAATTTCTATACGGTTCTGCAAGAGAAGTCCGCCATATCCGTCATCAGATGCAAACTGCCACTGCTGTAGCGCTGAGCCTTCGATTCCAGCCTTGTAATATGCTTTACCAAGCCAATCCAGAATCAGATCTTCTCCCGGTAAAAATGAAAGTGCCTTTTCAAATTCCTGAATCGCCTCGTTGTATGCACCGCGGTAGTAGCTCTGAACACCCCTGCGGAATTCTTCCTCTGCAAAACCAGAGTTGGCGCTTCTTGTTATGGAATTCTCATCCCTCATTGTGTCCTTAAGATTTGTCTGGGCAAAAAGAGGAATAAAAACCAAAATAGACAAACATAATGCTCTGCTAAAAGTTTTCTTTTTCATTCTTCCACCATTTCAGCTTCGTGGAGGTGTGATTTGATTACCTCGTTGTCGCTGTCTATATTTAATGCCTGTTCCAGATATTTACGTGCCTGAGAGAAAAGTCCCATCCTGTAATAAACCCAGCCAAGACTGTCAAGACATGCGGGATTATTCGGTGCAAGTGAGAGAGCTTTCTTACACAGGCTCAATGCCCTTGTAAGCTCCTTCCCCTCACAGGCAAGCACATAACCAAGACCGTTAAGGGCCGTAGGATTATTCTCATCAACCGAAAGGGCTTTCTCGTAATATTCAACACACTTCTCATCCTCACCGTTTTCCCATGAAAGGAATGCAAATGACGCATATACGGATGAAGTATGATAGCCTGCATTAAGGAGGGCCTCCAGCTCATAGTCTGCAAGCTGTTTCCTGTCTGTACGGCTGTATATCACTGCAAGAAGATACCGGCACTGAAGAACCCTTTCCTTTGCCATCGGGGAAACAGCCTTTTCCTCTGTTGTAACGACCTGCTCAAGATAAAGCAGGGCATCATCATAACGTTCAAGCTTACTGTAGCAGAGTCCAAGATAGTAGGACACATCGATGGGATCTGCACCACTGTCGGGAGACAATGACATGAAAAATGAAAGCGCACCCGTGTAATCTTTTCGTTTGTAGAGCTGTATTCCTTCTTCCAAAACAGCAGCCATAAAGGCCTCCTAAAACTCTCCATCTAAATAATGGGGATTTACTTGGGATTCAGTTGAAAGTACGGAAACTGCAACATAGCCGTCATTTACAAGCGACCAGTCTGTTCTGCCTTCTCCGACATAACGCGTTGTCTTGTCTCCATGCCAGATCGTATATAACGAACCGTCATTCTCTTCTGCTACCTCCACAGTGTCACCGTAAAGGCTGTGTGCCAGAGTTGCAAAACGCGCGCCCTTGAACGAATCCGCAGATGGTGCATTGATATTGATAAAATACGAAGCCCCACCCTCTTCTTCTAAATGTCGGAATTTTTTGCATAAAGCTATAAGTTTTTCTAGATTTTTTGCTGTAAAATCTGCTAAAGTACGGTATTTCAGGCTGTCATTATCATCTGTATAGTAAGTCATCTCGGTTTCCGTGATGCTCAGTGCTATTGCAGGATAACCGTAGATACAGCCCTGTCTTGCAGCTCCACAGGTCCCCGAATACATGACGTCAGTTCCCAGATTGGGGCCTCGGTTTATTCCAGACAGGACAGCATCAAACTCCACACCTGGAAACAAGCCCTTTGCCCCAACTATCACGCAGTTAACAGGATTTGAGTCAAGAGCATACTTTTTATCCGAGACACGTAGAAGCCTGGTTTTCTTCTCCAATGATACGGAAACTGATGCCCCGGAATGGTTTTCCATGGGAGCAACAATATAAACATCATGACCGTAAGAGCCAAGAACCGATGCAAGCACATTTATGCCTGGTGCATTATACCCGTCGTCATTGCAAAGAAGCAGTCTCATAAAAGGCGTACCCCTTTGGACGGCTTAACCTCAAAGAACACCGGCTTAAAACCAAAGATACGCTCATATTCAGCAAGGGTTTCCTTGTAGCGGTCAACATCCTCGTTCCTCAGGACACAGTATGTGCAGCGACCGAAGCCTTTTCCAGTTATGCGGCCGCAGTTCAGCGGATTCCTAAGGTCATCGGGGTTCACGTCAAGCTCCTGGACCCTCTTTAAAAGCCAGTCAATCTCAGGGCATGAGATGTCGTAAAGATCCCTCATGTTCTTGTGGCTGTGGTTCACTGCCCTTGCAAAACCGGAAAAATCACCTTTTTCAAGGGAGGCCTGTGCATTCAGGATATCCTTATGCTCGTTCATTATGCACAAAAGATGCCGTCTTGTGTCCTCATTTACAACTGAAAGAACCTCATTCCTTTCTGCTGAATTCTCCTCATAGTGCCAACCGCCGTAAATGTTTGAGCGTCTTTCCTTGAGTTCTCCCAAAAGAAGTACATTCTCCGGCTGCTGAAGGCTCTTTTCGTTCCATGTTGTTATGCGTGGAACCCTTGCGTCAGTAAGGATTATCGTCTTATCCTTGAACTTGAACGGAAGAAGGTCGCATGTGTTTTTGGCATGATCGGTAAGGACAAGAGTGTGTTCCTTTGATTTTATGGCTGTAAATATGTCGGCACGGCAGTTTTCAAGGCCAAGGAACTGTCTGTTTGCCTTGTCCAGTATCATAATCAACTGATCATCATTGCAGCGGAACTTGTGAAGGTCCTTTATGCCCCATGTGCAGGCAATCTTAACAGCAGTCGTAATTCCGAATCCGGCAGAAGGCAGAATGTCTGACCATACAGTGATGTTCATTCCATTGCATTTGAATCCTGAGTTTGAAAAACCGTATATGACTGATTTTATGGCATTGGCCCACTTATCTTCTTTCTTGAATTTGACGGAGGTAAGGCTGCCCCGTTTTTTCTCATTCAGCTGTACAAACTGAAAGCGAAGGTTTGAGTCTGACCTTGCAGACAGAGCCACATATACAGGCAGGTTTACTGCCATTGACAGGGTTTTATCCCTGAAGAACCAGGTATGCTCGCCTATTAAATGAACCCTTCCCGGTGCAGTTGCGATTACATCTGGTTTTGTCCCGTACTCGGAAACATGAGCTTCAATTACTTTTTCCATAATCTCTTCCCGTAATACTCCAGCCGAAACAAAAGCAGACCGGAGGACTATTGTTTTTTTCTTAACAAGATTGTATCATATAATATAATGAATCACGCTTTTTTACAAGTTTTTTGTGCAATTTTTTCTGGCCTCATGCAGGGTCTGGCGATTTCAAATGAAATTCTGCCCTTTGGATCCCCTTTTCTGGGACTTTTCTGCCTGATTCCACTCTATGTTTCACTCTACAGGGCAAAGACTTACAGGGGTGCATTCTGTATTTTTGCAGTTCAGACACTGACAGTCCACGTTTTTTCAAGCTGGTGGCTCTATAATTTCCATGGATATGCCCTGTGGTCACTTGGTGCAAGTGCATTAGGAACGGCTGTTCTCGGTGGTCTTACAGGCATGGTTATCTTCTTTTTGCCAAGGCAGCTGAGCTTTTGCCGTAGCAGAACCGAACTTGAGGAAGCAGGAGGCCGACGCGTCTACCTTGTTCCTGCCAGAGTACTGTGGTTTGCAGCTGGTTTTGTCTTCTGGGAATGGATTAAATCAACAGGTTTCCTGGCATATCCGTGGGGAACCCTATTCATGGCAGCATACAGCTGGAAAATAATGACTCAGATTGCGGACATTACCGGATTCTGGGGCATAACATTTGTATTTACGCTATTCAATGCCACCGTCGCAGAAGGCTTTAACGTGCTTAAACTTCTGCTGCACTCACAAAATCAGAAAACAATTTCATATACCTACAGGAAAACAGCAAAAGCAGCAGGCATCATCATCTGTCTTACTGCCGTATACGGAATATTCCAGTACCTAGTTCCAAGAACCCCGGTTAAGGAGCTTAATGCGGTTATAGTCCAGCAGAATATTGATCCATGGGAAGGCGGTGACAGGCTGTCTATTTCGGTTTCATCAAGACTTACTGAACGTGAAGTAAATAAAATGCGCAATGAGGGAAAGGAGCCGGATCTTGTGCTTTGGAGCGAGGGAGCATTGACCCGTGCATTTCCCTCTGCAATAGACTATTACAACGATGAGCCGGAGGAAGAAAGCCTTACAAGTTTCATCAGACGAATGAGGGTTCCATTTTTAATCGGAGGAAGCACGCTTACCGACAGGGTTCACAGAAAAGTTTCCAACAGCGCCGTTCTGTTTGACAGGGACGGAGAATATGCGGGCTTTTACTCAAAAATACACATGGTTCCATTCGCAGAGAACGTTCCCTTCATGGACAATCCGCTTATGTACGCATTCATGAGCAATGTCGTGGGAATGTCGTATACCTACACCCCCGGAAACCAATACACACTGTTCAAGATTCCTCTCAATTCCGCCACAGTTCTATCTGCCCCCTTACGCGACGGGCTTGAGCCATACGCAACGATAGAGCTTGATGCGGCAGGAAGGGTTGACCTTGAGTCTGCAATGAAGTACAAGATCAATTTTGACGAGAATCCTGAAAGCTATGTGAAATTCAGCGTGCCTATCTGCTTTGAGGATGCTTTTCCCGATGTCTGCACTCCTCTTTTCAACAGCGGAAGTGAGATATTCCTGAACATAACAAACGATTCCTGGAGCAAGACACCCTCATCAGAATACCAGCATTTTATCGTGGCAAGCTTTCTTGCAATTGAATACAGGACAACTCTTGTACGCTGTGCAAACGCAGGCTATTCTGTTGTTGTTGCCCCGAACGGAAAGATTCTGAATGACATGGACGTGTTCACCGAGGATGCAATAGGATGCTCGATTCCAATATACCAGAGGAAAGCCACTGTGTTCTCGATTCTGGGGGACTGGTTTGCATACATGCTTTTTGCATTCATGACGCTTTATTTTATCGTCACATGCATTGTCTTCAACTTTAGGCGAATCAAGCAGAGCCCTCTTATGATAAAACTTGCAGAACGTATCTTAAGAGAAAACCCAGAAGAAAGCGCATCTTATCCAGATGTTGATGAAGACGAAGACCTTATTCAGGAAGAAAAGGCTGTACTTCCTGAAACATCAAAAATTATTCGGGAAGAAATAAACCTTGAACATGCAATT